>CAUSBF010000166.1:0-4407 GCA_963529595.1 uncultured Campylobacter sp. | reverse complement strand
CGTATAAACAAGCCAAATAAAATTCTACGCCGAATATTTTTTTGTCGCCGTTCGTAAAATTTCAGCGCAATTTAGCTCGCGAAATTTTACCAGCCACAGCAAGCGGCGTAAATTTTAATTTAACTCGCGAAATTTTAAAGTCGTAGCATTCTGAGCGGCTAAATTATCGGTAAAGGCGCCTTAGGTTCCGCCTCTCATAAAGCTTTGCTTTTGCATTGCAGGCTTGCAGGCTTTTTAAAATTATCCACTGGGCGACTCATTTTGTGAATTCGGCGTTTATTCGGAGTAAAATTTCAAAAACGGACGCAAATCTCAAAACATACGCCGTATTTAAAAATACAAAAAGATTAGGCGCGCAATCTTACGCGGCGACAAGATAAAATTTTAAGTTCGACGCAGCGCCAAAACACACAAAATTCTCCTGCAAAATCATAAAATTCTAAAATTTCTCGGCAAAAATCAAAGCTATAGCACCGCAAACCTGCCAAAAAAACTTTCTCGCTAAAAATTCCAAAGCTCACCTCTGAAATCCAAAATAACCGCATGTCTAAATTCTGCGCGAAAACTGGAATTACCGAGCGCCTAAAAGCCGCATGCGCAAGCGAAAAAATCGTGCCATGTGCCTTAATACTGCTAATGATCTCACATTTTACCACCCTTATACGCCGCGAAAATCGCGCAGCAGGTCAAAACCGAGCAATAGAATTTTAAAAGCTTGATTTTACAATCGATTTAAGCACCTAGACGCCAATTCAAATCCACTCGATGAAATATATTTATATTGAGGCTACGAGGCTTTGGCAGACACATAAACGGACATAACAGCCAACTCCACGCGACGGAATTTTTGGCGTGACTTTACACCGATCCGATTAATAAATCGTTCGTCGTCCGCCTCGCAGCTAAATTTTGGGGTATTGCTTTGCCACTTTAAGCCACTAATTCAAATTCGCACGGTGGAATTTTTAAGCGCGATTTCAAGGCTTCGCGCCGATCCAATTAATAAATCGCGCGCCCTTTGGCTAATGCGGAGTATATGGCGCCGTTATATGATTACCGAAACTTGGCGCACCAAGCTAAATACGGGCATGAATAGGCACTACACTATGCTTCACACCGCGACTTTGTATCACTAGAGCCAAGCGTACGTAATAAATTTTAGACGCTTTTTTGCTTCGCGCAAAATTTTCAATAGTTTTTAGAGATTTTATAAAATTTTGAGCATTTTACGCCGCTGTGCCGCAGTCATGTTTATACTAAATCACACTCAATCTGCGCTGCCTATTTATAGGTTGCGCAATTTTTATTGTAGTAGGCGATGGTGCGCTCGTACTCGTCGTAAGTCTGTATATAATCGTTCGCGACGCTTGGGTTTGCATATCGATCCTCGACCGCTAAGAGCTCCGCTTCAAGCTCTTTATAGTGCTCATAAACCTCCGCACAGGCGCGATCGTGGGCGTCACCTTGCAAGATTATAGATTTATCAGCGCCCGCACTCGCGCAGCCTCCGAGCCCTAAAACGACGGCGCAAAGCGCGCTGCATAAGATTAAGCTTTTCAAAATTCTTTCCTTATTCCAAGTAAATAAATTCGGCGTAAAAATAGGTGTGGTTATAAGCCGAGTTCCGTTACAGCGGTCATTTATCTAGACCGATTTTTGCAAATCGGTTCGAGCGAACGGTTCGAATATAAGACGAAACCACCCGTTCTTGCTGCAGGTTGGGTTTGCATTGCCGCTCGTGTCTCCACGCGCGCGGTGGGCTCTTACCCCGCCCTTTCACCCTTACCGCTTGCGCGGCGGTTTGCTTTCTGTTGTACTTTCCCTAGGGTTGCCCCCGGCGTCCGTTAGACGCAACCTTGTCTTATCGCAGCTCGGACTTTCCTCTCCTTGCGGAGCGACCGCACGCCACACCCGAGCGCAATTATAGCTTTTTTGGCTTAAATTTCACGGCTTGCAGAATTTAAGGGGTGGAATTTTTGGCGTGAGCAAGTATAAACTCCCGCCCCTGCACCATTGCCGCCGGAGGATGACGACGATAAAGAAGCTAATAAATTAAATCACATCTTTAACAAAAAAAGAGCATAAATTAGATGATTTTTTAAATAAATTTAAAAATAATCAATAACAAGCTTATAATGCTATAATTAAAGAACTTGAAAAAGATATGGCAAATGGTAAGTTGCCAAATAATTTTACTAATGGTCATAAAGTCAATATTAAAGGCTATGAAATTAATGTATGTGGAGTTATAAAAAATGGAAAACCAAAAATCGGAACGATGTTTATCCCTCGATAATTTTACAGATATTGCAAATATCGAGGCTGAAATTGTTAAACTAATAAGTGATGATTTAGGCGATTATGCGCTTTATAAGCAGTTTGAAAATTCAGAAATTACAAAAAGAGAGGTTTCGACAGCCGGATATTATTGCCATTTCGAGTGTAAAAAAATATTAGAAAAAAGCAAAAACAACGGTTTTGTCGGCAATGTAAATTTAATGCTTTCTGATGAAAACATTGGAGGAGCAATGGTTCTTTTGGAAAATGGAATTTTAAAAATGTTAGAATGCTACTTTTGGGAAGAGAGTAATTTTTTTGAAAATATTGTAAACGGGCAATAGTAGATAAAAGATTTAAGCGATTTTAAGCTTAATAATATTTTGCTGGTTATTGGCGAAAATGAATTTGGGCAACTATAAAAAGGTGAAATTTATCAAATTTTACCTACGGCCGAGCCGAATAAAATTTTAAATTCTATGGCTTAGACAAAGCGGCGCGCTTTCTGCGATAAAATTTTACGAAATTTCATAAAATTTCATCGCCGCATAAATTTAAATCCATGCAGTCGGTTTTAATATTTCGCAAAATTCTGCGCGGCGCGGTGCGGTGCGGCTCAATCCTCGTCCGTCGCGGCGCCCTCGAATATATCTCGGTGCAAAATTTCTTCCAAAACGACCGTCGCATAAGAGCCTTTCGGCAGGTAAAAACTGAAGCTAAAATGCGCATTTTGCGCATCATAGGCGTGCTGTACGCGCTCCATAAAGCTCCACGCAAACCTGCGCGAGCCGTTCATCTGCGCCTCAAGCTCGCGCGAGGGCGCGAAAATTTCATCTTCAAATCTGCCGCCAAGCCCGCTAGCTTGCAGCTTTGCTCGCCCGACGATAAGGCCTGCGCTCGTGATTTCTCGCTTCGCGAACCGCTCGCACTCAGCGCCAAGATCGTCGCAGCTAAAAAACGCGCCACGGGGAAAGTGTCCTAAAATCTCACCCCTTAAAAGCTTAAAAAACTGCGGCTGAGCCGCGATCTCGCGCGCCTCCTCATTGCTTAGTCCGTAAATTTTAGCAAACTCTCCAAGGCTAAATTCCGCCGCAAATTTTGAAATTTCGACCCGCTTGCTAAGCCAGCGGTTGAAAAGCTCGCTCTGATAGGCGCTGATTAGAAAGTCGCGCATTTTGGGGTTTTTAAGCCGCCTCTGTCCGCGCAGCACCTCCTCGCCCTGCGCCGCGTTGTCGCCGAACTTGCCGAAACGCTGATAGCCGAAGTAGTTCGCAAAGCCCTCGCGCCCTAGCGTATCTAGCGCGGCTGCGAGCTTGACGGCGTCGGGCGGCAGGACTTTTTTTAGGCGGATGAAAAAGTCGTTGCCCTTTAGATGCCCGATTTTAAGCTTGTTTTTGTGCCTTTGCACGCTTAAAATTTTAAGGCTTTCGTGCGGAAATCCGCCCAGCGCGGGCTCAAATTTAGCAGGCATACTAACGTGCTGCGTCGTAAGGCCCTGCTTGTCTTTAAGCCCCGCGTAGCCGAACTCGCGCATCTTTGCACCCGTGCACTCGCTTAAAATCCGCAGCGCCTCGTGCGTGCTGATGCCTTTTTTTTGCAGCAGCAAAATGCAGTGCTCGCCCTCACCACTAGGCTCGTAAAGCGGCACTTCGCGCACGACGAAATCGCTTGAGTTTTTACTAAAATGCGCATTTATCGGCGCGTGATTTAGGGTGTATAAATTTTTCATAGCCCGCCTTTGCGTTAATCTAAGGCGCAATTTTATAAAATTGAGCCTAAAAAACTCATTATTAAGGCAAATTCTAGTATCATTCGCCATAAAAAAAGGATGAAAAATGCTTCAAATCAGGCTCTTTCGCTTCGACCCGCGCTGCGACGTAGCAAGCTACTTCAAGCCCTATGTTTATGAAAGCGCTCCCTTTGCCGATCTTGCGGCACTGCTTGACGACATCTATGCGCACGATCCCTATTTCAGCGCACAGGGAGTGGAATTTGTAAAAATCGGGGACACGACGGTGAGCATAACAGAGCCGCTAGAGACGCTCATAGCACACTTTGGAAGCGAGCTAATCATCTCGCCTCTTAGCGAAAAAGAGGCGATTAAAGATCTACGCTGCGAGCCGAGGGCAT
>CAUSBF010000165.1:0-4422 GCA_963529595.1 uncultured Campylobacter sp. | reverse complement strand
GGGCTGAAGGATGTGGAGTTGAAAGCAAACTGCGCTGCGGAGCGCCCGTTACCTAAAATTTCTGGTACGTATGCGCCGATCGCCGCGGTAAGCAAGAATGCAAATGGCAGTGTAAGCGCGATTTTAAGGCTTTTTATGCGCAGCTTTTCGCACAAACGCACCCCGTCTTGGAAGTATTTCGCTGTGACTCCCGTGACAAGCCCGATTAGCGCCGCTGCGAGTAAATTCTGCGGGGTAGGGGCGAAGTTCGAAACTGCGTAATAAATTTCTTTTGAAGCTCCAAATTCTGCTGTAGCTGTAGCCACCGCACTAGTGGCAAAGGCGCACAAAATCGCTCGAGTATCGAAGCTTTTAAGTAAAATTTCTAGGCTGAAAAGCGCGCCCGCTAGCGGGACGTTATATACAGCACCTAGTCCCGCTCCCGCGCCACATGCGACAAATAGCCGAAGCTCGTCTCCGCCGATATTTAAGGCGCGGCAAATTTTAGCTGCAAACAAGCCACCTAGCTCGCGCGGAGCAGCCTCACTGCCTACCGGTGCGCCCATGGCGATGGCTGCAAGCTGCAAAACCGAGTGGATTAAATTTTGCCAAAACGGCGGATTTTGCCCCTCCATCATTGAAGCTACGTTTAAAAAAGGTTTTAGTCTTATTAGCAGAATTCTAATTAAAGTTACGATTGCGCCGGCTGCGAGGACGCTAAGAAAGCGCCTAAGCGCAGTGGTTTGCTCCGTGATAATGTGAAATTCCTCATCATTATGCCCGAAAGCAAAAGTTTCAATTTCGTTGATGCCGAAGTTTAAGAGCCCTGCGCAAAGCCCCATTATAACGCCTATCGCAAGGATCGCTAGAAAGAATTTAGTACTCAAAATATGCCTTTTTGAAACGCATAATTATATAAAATTTTAGCTTTAAAAAATCCTTATCATGCGTATAAAAGCAGCTAAAACGCGAGTAAAATTTAAAACAATGGCTAGGAATTTATATCATCTCTGTAAGTAAAATTTTGCGCGAAATTCTATGAAGCTTAGGCAGAGGCAGAATTTTATTTACGTTAATTGCGCGAGTAAAATTTACGTAGATTTTATATCGCGCGTAGAAAATTTAGTAAAATTTCGCATCGCGCGGGAGGATAAAATTCTTTTTAAAATTTCTTGCCGCGAAGGCAGGCGAAATTCTACGTAAAAATTTAAATATATCCGAGCGGGTAAAATTTTAAATTGAATAAGCGAGAAAATTTTGCAGAGGACGCGTGAAATTTCGCGCAAAATTCCAATTTGCGAAAGAGGGCAAAATTCCGCGTAGAATTCCGATCCGCGTAAGCGGGTGAAATTCGCGTTAAATTCTAAACCGCGAGGCTAAGCAAAATTATGCGCGGAATTTTAATTTGCGTGAGTCATAGAAATTTTACGCCCGCGAACAAATTCGCTTAGGATTTTGCTATTTTTTCCAGATATCGTCGTTTTTGCCGGCTGCGGGTGCGCTTAGCTTTTTATCCAGAGCCGAAATTTTATCCGCGAGCTTTTGCGCGCCGCCGAAAATTTCATCTTTTTTCGGAAGCCCGAAGTGAAATTTCGAGCCTACGCTGTCTCCGATGCTTGCAAGTAGCGATTTGGGCGCGTTTGCGATCGCATCTTTAAAGATCGCCGTATCGATTCCGAGCTCGGCTAAGTTTTTTAGCGCCCGCGCAGAGCCGATAAACATCGCGATCTTGGCGTCGAAAAGATAATCATTGGCTAGCTTTTGTGCGCCCGCGGCTGATTTTTTATCCACGATGATGAAGCGCGCGCCTGCGCCGTTTGCGAGTAAAATTTCATTTATATCATTCGTAATAACGCTAAATTTTTTCTGCGCCTTTTGCGCCGCGGCGATGAGCCTGTCGTTAAATTTAAAGAGCAGGTTATCGTATTTGAAAACTTCGTCGCCGTTTTTGATGAGATACAGCGGCTCGTAGGGCACGAGCGCGTGGCCTAGGATGATCATTTGCCGCCCCTTAGTTTGGCTTCGCAGGATTTGCAAAGGCGCTTTTTGTCGCGCAGAGCAAGCTCGTCGCTGCTAAAGTACGTCCCGCACTCGTCGCACGCCAAAAGCTCGGTCGCATCGTCCTTTTTCTTTATGCGAAATCTAGGCACTATCAAAAAATATATGAGCGCCGCGATGACGGCGACGGCTAGAATTTTTCCCATTATTTCACCCCTTTGATCACTAAAAATTTTCTATTTTTCAAAGCGTTTTCGCCGCTAAAAATTTCACAGCGCGCGCTTGCAAATTCCTTGCGGAATTCCTCCGCTTCCGCCTCTGCGCCCGAGCCCTTGTAGAGCAAAAACGTAGTGTTTTGATCGTAAAAGCCGCGGCAAATTTCAATTAAGCTTCGCGCGCTCATAAGCGCTCGCGAGCTTATCAGATCGGCGCGCAGCTTTGCGCCGTCTTGCACGCGCTCGGCGTGGATTTTTACGTTAGTTAGAGCGAGGCTAACCTTCGCGTAGGTTAGAAACGCCGCTTTTTTAAGGTTCGGCTCAAACAGATGCCACTCGCACAGCGGCAGCGCGAGCGCCAAAAATAGCCCGGGAAAGCCCGCTCCCGAGCCGATGTCGCACGCGATGCGCGGATAGCGCGGTATGAAATTCGCTCCGCTTAGGCTGTCGCGCACCACCGCATCCAAATCATCGTAATTCGTGAGGCTATGGACGCGGTTAAATTTTTGCAGGCAGGCTTTAAATTTAGCTACCTGCTCGCCAAAGCTCTCGCCGGGCGCAAGCTTCACAGCAGATGTCCCATCTGCTCTTTTTTGACGCGCAGATAGTTTTCGTTAAATTTATTAGGCGTGATGATTATCGGCACGCGCGCGACTACTTCGACTTTTAGATCGTGCAGCTTTTGCGGGTTGTTCGTAAGCAGATTTATGCGCGAAATTCCAAAATGAGCGAGTATGAAATCCACGATCTCGTAGGTGCGCTCGTCCGCTTTGAAGCCTAGCTGATGGTTTGCTTCGATCGTATCGAGGCCCTGATCTTGCAGAGCGTAGGCGTTGATTTTATTAAAAAGCCCGATATTGCGCCCCTCTTGACGCAGATAGATCACCATGCCGCCGTGCTCTTCGATATATTTTAGGCTCGCTTCGAGCTGTTCGCCGCAGTCGCACTTTAGGCTGCCGATCGCATCGCCGGTAAGGCACTCCGAGTGGATCCGCACGTTTACGACGCCCTCCAAAGGTTGCTTAAATATCACTAAATGCTCTTTGTTCCCTTGCTTGAACGACTGAACGCGGAAGCTTCCGAAGCGGGAGGGGAGATTTGCGACCTCTGAAATTTTTATATCCATGCTTAAATTTACTCCAATTGTGATATTATGAATCCCGCAATTCTAGCTAAAAAAGGAAAAATAATGTTTAAACGATTTAGGAGACTACGAATAAACCCTGCGCTTAGGGATCTGGTGAGACAAACCGATCTGCAAACCCGCTTTCTAATCTATCCGCTTTTTGTGGTGGAAGGAAGCGGCATCAAAAAGGAGATCACCTCGATGCCTGGCGTATTTCAGATGAGCGTCGATGAAATTTTAAAAGAGTGCGAGACCCTTTTGGCGCTTGGGTTGGATAAAATTTTACTTTTTGGAATTCCTTCGCTAAAGGACAGCATCGGCTCGGATGCGCTAAGCGAGGACGGCATCATCGCGACTTCGCTGCGCGCGATAAAGGCTAAATTTCCAAATTTACTCGTCATCACCGATCTGTGCTTTTGCGAATACACCGACCATGGGCACTGCGGCATCATTGATCACGTTCATCAGACGGTGGATAACGACGCGACGCTTGAAATTTCGGCGCAGCAAGCGCTCATCCACGCCAAAGCGGGTGCGGATATGATCGCGCCCAGCGGCATGATGGACGGTATTATCGCTACCTTGCGAGAGGTGCTCGATCACGGCGGATTTGAAAATTTACCGATTATGGCGTATTCGAGCAAGTTTGCCAGCGGCTATTACGGGCCGTTTCGCGACGTGGCGGAGAGCGCACCGAGTTTCGGTGATCGCAGCAGCTATCAGATGGATCCCGCAAATAGATTTGAGGCGATCAACGAAAGCCTGCAAGACGAGGCGCAGGGAGCGGACATCTTGATGATAAAGCCCGCGCTTGCGTATCTGGATCTAATCAGAGACCTTAGAGAGCGCACGCTACTACCGATCTGCGCGTATAACGTAAGCGGCGAATACTCGCTACTGCAGGCGGGCAAAAAAGCGGGCGTGATCGATTATGAGCGCGTGATGATGGAGACGATGATAGGTATAAGGCGCGCCGGCGCGGATATGATCATCACCTATCACGCCAAAGAAGTGGCTGCGATACTAAAAAAATAGAGGCTTGTCTCGCGAGTGCTTTTTGCGGATTTCGTGATTTTTTCGCTGCGGCAGACTTTGTGTCTAGCC
>CAUSBF010000164.1:0-4446 GCA_963529595.1 uncultured Campylobacter sp. | reverse complement strand
ATCCTCGCCTTTGAAGGTAAAATTTTTAAAATTTCGCGCGATTGCCGCCGCGTTAAATTTTAAAAATTCCATCTCAAACCGCTGCGGCTCGCCACGGCCCGCGGTTTTGTTCTCATAGATCAGATCGTAGATATTTTTATCCATTTTGCGCCATCTATCCTCGTATTTGCTCGCTACGGCGGCGTCGCGATTTTTGAAGTGCGAAATTTCGCCCGCTTTGCGCTGCACGTAGGGCGAGAGCTTTTGCATTGCGTAGAGGAAGTACTCCTCGCTGTCGGTGCGAAGCTCGAAGCGACCGCCGCGTCCGAGCGTGCGTGCGATCTGCGAGGCAAACTCGTCGCTTATGACGCGGCGGTGCGGCGCGTCGTCCCACGGCACGGGGAAGTGCAAAAACACGCGCTGCAGGCAGCCTGCGGGAAGCAGGCTCAGTAAAACCCGCGCGTCGGTGGCTATGAGAGCGATGTTTTGCAGCCCCTCGCGGATCGCTAGCTTTGCGACCTGTTCGATCGCGGGCTTGTAAATTTCGATACCGATTAGCAGCGCGTCTTGATTTGAGCGCGCTTGATGAAGCAGGTGTCTGCCCGAGCCGAAGCCGATCTCGATGAAAATTTTATTAAATTTAGAGCTTTTTACGAGGGATAAAATTTCATTCTCGTCCAAAATCAGCGGCGTTTTTTCAGTAAGCGAGCTGCTTTTGTAAGCAAACGCCTGCGAGATGATCGGCCCGCAGAAGCGCTCTTTAAAAATTTCGAGCGCTCGTTGCAGATGGCCGATCTTGGCGGGCTTGGTGATTTTTTCGCCCTTTACTATCACTTTACCGCCGCTGGGCTTTAGGGTGATAAAAAATTCACTATCAAAGCTTCTGGTTCGCACGAGCGTTAAATTTCTGCCGCGCGCCGTTTCTAAAAATTCAGTCTCGCCGAGCTTAATCGGCAGCGGCGGCAGGCTCACGCTTTGGGTTATGAAATTCGGCAAACTTTATTCTGCCTGCGCTGCGGCAATGACTGCACTAGGCTTGGACAGCTCTCCGTTTTCGGTTTTGACGGTGATGCGGTATTCGTATCCTTCGCCGTAATCGATATTGTCGATATATTCGGCGCTAAGTCTGCCGCGAACCTCTTTAATCGTGCTCCACGACTCGCCTCCCTTAGGACGGCGCTCGATTAGATAGGAGCTTACGCGAAGATCTGGATGCGGGCGCCAGATGATCTTAACGCGGCCCGGAAGCCCGTAGATCGCCTGCGCAAACGGCACGGACTCTAACATCTTCGCCGTGCTTGCGATAGCGACCGGAGAAGGAGCCGAAACGCCCTTGGCGCCGTATGTGCGCACCGTGTATTTATACGAAGTGCCCGGCTGCAGCCTCGTATCTACGTAGTGAGTGGAGTATGGATCTGCGATGGTGGCGATCTTTTTGGCTTCGCCGCCGTTTGCAGGCGCTCGGTAGACAACAAAGCCCAGTACGGCGGTATTGCTGTCGTATCTAGGCCACTCAAGTCCGATCTCATTGTCGCTCGTGATCGTCCTAATGCCCTCTACACGCGGCAGGCTTTCATCACTTGCGCTAGGCGCGCTAGACATAGCGCAGCCACCCACTAATATCGCTAAAGTAGCGCTCAACGTTAGTCGGTAAAATTTTTTCATAAATTTCATCCTTTACCTTTTGATTTGTCGTAAAATTTAGAAATTCGCTCGGCAAGCCCGCGCATATTTTCACCTCTTTGCCGCTTCGCGGATGGATGAAATAGAGCAAATAGGCATGGAGCAAAATCCTGCTAATTTTAGCGTTTTCGCTCTTAAATCCGTATAAATGATCGCCCAAAATGTGCCGATTTATCGAGCTTAAATGCACGCGGATCTGATGCGTGCGACCCGTGAAGAGCTTCGCCGCGACGAGATTGAAGCTCTTTGGATTTATCGGCGGCAGAATTTGGTTTTGAGCGGGATTTTTAAAATTTAAAAATTTATTCTCGGCGAGACGGGCAGTGCGGGTTTGATCCGCACTCACGTCGGTAGTCGAAATTTTATCTGCGCTTTGGATTGAAATTTTATCCGCGCTCCGCATGCAATTATTTGAAATTTCGTCCGCGTTATCCGCGCCTGCGTAGTCGTTTAAAATTTCATCCATGCCCGCGCTCTTGCCCGCAGCTGTACTCTTGCCCGCGCTCGTACTTAAAATTTCATCGCACCTCTGGGCGGAGTTTTGAAGCTCGCTTAGTTCCGCGCCGCTTAAAATTTCATAAAACGCGCTCTTTGCGCTGCGTCCACCGGGCACTATCCCCATTTTTAGACGGTTTGCAGGGTTGCGAGCGATCGGGCGCTCGATCACGCAGGGCTCTTTCAGCGGCAGGTCGATGAGCGCGAGGTATATCCGCCCCATGCTCTTGTCGCTTAGCTGCGCCGAGAGCGCGGCGTGTGCGGCGTTGTTTTTGGCGACGAGCAGGGCGCCGCTGGTGAGCTTATCTAGGCGGTGCACGATGCCTGCGCGAAGCTCGCCGCCGAGCGTGGAAAGCAGATAGCCGCGAGCTTTGAGCCAGTCCACGAGCGTGGGCTCTTTGACGCTTGCGGCGGGGTGGACGGTAAGGCCCGCGGGCTTATTCACCACGAGCAGATCATCGTCCTCGTATAAAATTTCAACGTCGAAGTTTAGCCTCTCCTCGCCTGTTTGCTGCGGCGCGGGCGCGGGGTAGTCGATGTGCACGAGCTCGCCCGCAGATAGCTTGTAGCCGGGCCTGCTCTGCACGACGCCGTCCACTCTGACCGCTTCGGATTTGATTAAATTTGATATTTGGTTGCGCGAAATTCCAAGCTGCGAGCTTAAAAAAACGTCGAGTCTTTCGCTGCATTGTGCTATTAGATTATCCAAATTTATACCTTTTTTGGCTATTCTTACGTCAAAATTTTAATTAGGATTAAGCGTTGTTTAAAATTGACAAAAAGATTTTAGCATATTTTGATTTCATTCAACCTTTTTTAATCGTGCCGATAGTGGTTTTTTCATACGTTTTAATAAGCGAGGCAAACGACGTGCTGTCCTCGAAGCAGGTGGTTTATTTCGGCGTAGGATTTGCCGTTTTTACGCTGTTTTTTCTCTTTCCGATACGCAAATTTTTATATCTGATCCCGATATTTTATTGGACCAATATCATATTGCTGCTCAGCGTCGATTTTTTCGGCGTTAGCAAGCTAGGAGCTAGGCGCTGGCTGGAGATTCCTTTCGTGCATTTTACGCTGCAGCCCAGCGAGGTGATGAAGCCCGCGTTTATCCTGATGCTGATGTATCTGATACACAAAAATCCGCCGCCGAAAAACGGCTACGGGCTGAAGGATTTTTTGCGCCTTAGCTTTTACATACTTCTGCCTTTCGTTCTGATCGCTAAAGAGCCCGATCTAGGCACCGCCGCGATACTTTTTTTGACGGGATTTGCGATCCTTTTCATCATCGGCGTGGATAAAAAAATTTGGCTTACGCTGATCATCGTTTTTGTGGCCAGCTCGCCGATTTTGTACGAAAACATGCACGATTATCAAAAAAAGCGCATCGCCGATTTTATCAGCGAGGAGCCCAATTACCAGGTCAAGCAGGCGATCATAGCTATCGGAAACGGCGGCATCTACGGCAAGGATAAGGATGAAGCGACGCAGACGCACTTTAAATTCTTACCGATTGCGACGAGCGATTTTATCTTCGCTTATACGATCGAGCGCTTCGGCTTCGTGGGGGCTGCCGCACTGATCGCGCTGTATGCGCTGCTGATACTGCATTTGCTGAGCCTGAACTACGATTTTAAAAACGATTATCTGATACGGGTCTTTACGAGCGCGCTTGCCTCGCTCATTTTCATTTATACAGGCGTTAATATCTCGATGGTGGTAGGTTTCGCGCCCGTCGTTGGCGTGCCGCTGCCGTTTTTCAGCTACGGCGGCAGCAGCTTTATCACCTTTATGATCCTCTTTGGAATTTTGCAAAATTTGCTGACGTTTAGGATGAAGGATAACTACAAAACCTACAAGATTAGGATGTAAATTTGGCGTTCGCGGATAAATTTTGAAATTCTACAAAATCGCGCTAGTTTATTTTGAGCTTCGGCGGCGAAATTAAAGTGGAGGCGCTAAATTTAAGCTCGCTACAAAATCACGCCGATGCCGAGCGTAAAAACCACCGCAAAAAAGGCGTATGTAAAGGCAAATTCCAAAGTTTGCGAATTAAAAAATCCGTAGTACAAAACGCTCGTGAAAAATCCGCCCACGAAGGCTACGGCAAAGATCCCGATCCGCGCCGAGACTGGCTTTGCGCCGCAAAATTTGTATAGATAAAAACCCCGCAGAAGCTGATCGCAAACCAGATCATCGCAGGCACCGGCCCGCTTATGCGTGTCATGCCGAAGAAATTGGCTAAATTTAAAAGCAGTAAAAATATCACCGCAAGCGCGATCAGCGCGGATT
>CAUSBF010000163.1:0-4448 GCA_963529595.1 uncultured Campylobacter sp. | reverse complement strand
GGCTTTAGCAATGAAATTTTAAAAATTTTAGCATCGTTTGACGCGGACGTTTCGGACGTCAGGCTCGCTTTGCAAATTTCAAAAAATGCTCCCCTTGCGGATAAAATTTTAGATTTGGTCTTTTGCGGTTTGTCTAAATTTAGCGCCGAAGGGCTTGCGGGGCAAAATTTTATTGCCGCGGATGAGCAGTGCGATCTCCAAAATACAGAGCATGTAAAGTCCATAGGATGCGGCTTGCAAGATGCCGCAGACGAGTGGCAGCAAAATGAGTGCGCCTCGAGCGAGCAAGAAGGCGCAGACCTAGCAGGGCAGGGTGACAGCCTTAAATTTAATCGCTCAAATGACGCAAACGGCGCGAACTATAGCGACGAGAATTTTAAATTTAACCCCTCGCAAGTAGCAAGCGATACGCAGCAGCAAAATCAGCACGTCGCTGCGAGAGCTGATTGCGCGCTAGGTTCGAGCATCTCTACGCAAGCCGCACAAACGCAACAGCAAGAACGAGTGCAGGAGCAGGGGCAAGCGCAGAAGCAAAAACAGGAGCAAGAATGGGGAAGAGCGCAGGAGCAGAAGCAAGAGCAGGGCGCCGCGGCATTAAAGACGCTAAATTTACAGCGAGCGTTCGAGCTTTACGGGCGCGAGCAGATGCGGGCGTTTTTTCTATTCGCCGTATTTGACGAGATGCTAAAGCCGAGCCTACATGCGTATCGCATCGACCGCGAGAAGCTCACGCAGGTCTCGCTGCTGCGAAATCTGCTTATGTTTTCGTGGATCAAATCCTACCCGCAGATCGAGCAAAGCATCCTTTCAAGCGTGATTTTAGTGGAGTTCGGGCGGGTTTTTATAGATGAGCAGGTGTGCGCTGCGGGCAAGGCGGAGGAATTTTATCATGCCATCAAGGGCTCGATCTTTCCGCAGGATTTTACCGACGTGGAGATGAAATTTACCGGCACGAACCGCGAAAGCGTCTCGCACGCGCTATTTGCACATTTCGGGCTAGAGCAGATCGCGCAGGACGCGCTGTATTCAAACGCCCCGGACGACGCGCCTTTTGAGAACAAATCCCGTTACGCGATGCTAAAGATCGCCAAAACCGCGGTCAATATCTACCACCACTTCGACGAGCTTAGCATCGACAACGCTTTAAATTTACTAGTCGAGTTCGGCTTCGAGCAGGAGGCGTTTTTAGAGGCTAAAGGCGAAATTTCGATATGAAAGAGTTCCTGCGCGCCTTTAACTCGGGCGTATTTGAAAAGGATCTTAGCGGCGAGCAAAAGGAGCTCGTGCGTAACCTCCTAAATATCGGCGCCATCAGCGCGCACAAAGGCAAGCTCTATCTAAACGACGGCTATGTTTTCGGCAGGCTCGACATCGCGCGCGACGGCACGGGCTATCTGCAAAGCTTCGACGATCGCTTCAAGGCAGATCTCATCATCGAAAACAGATATCTAAGCGGCGTGCATCTGGGCGATCTGATCCTAGCAAAAATTTTAAGCTCAAGAAAGTCCCGCCTGCACGCAAAGGTGCTGATGTGTGTCAAGCCCGCGTTTTTAACGAGTGTGGTTTATACCAAAAGCTTCGGGCGCGAAATTTTAGGCGTAAACGTCAAAACCGGTCTCGCAAATCCGCTCAAAGCCACGCAAAAATCGCTAAAGCAACTGCCGCCGAATACCCTTTTAAAGATCGATAATCTAACGAACGAAATTACCGAGGTGATCGGAAGCTTGGCCGATCCTTTCGTCGATGAAAAAATTTCTTTAGCGATCTACGATAAAAACGACGAATTTAACGAAGCGTGCAAGCAGCAAGCCGCGAGCTTCGGCAGCGAAGTGGACGGCTCTTTGTATCCGCAGCGCGTGGATTTGCAGCATCTGCCCTTTTGCACCATCGATCCCATCGACGCCAAGGACTTCGACGACGCGATCTATTTTGACGTAAAAGAGCGCACGCTTTACGTCGCGATCGCCGACGTGAGCGAATACGTAAGCGAATACTCGCCGATCGATAAGGAGGCGAAATTTCGCGGCTTTTCGATCTATTTCCCGCACAGATCCGTACCGATGCTACCGCGCGAGCTTAGCGAAAACATCTGCTCGCTGATGCCTGATCTGCCGAGGCTAGCTTTTGTTTTTAAAATCGCTTTGGATGAAAATTTAAACCCGCAAAAAGAGGAGCTTTTTGAGGCGATCATAAGATCAAATTTTACGCACTCGCAAGGCGTGCGAGCCTGAAATTTTAAGCTGGCTCTTGCCGCTTAATGAAATTTGCGAGCGACTGCGCCGCTCGAGGCTGAAGCGCGGATTTGATTTTCGCACCAAGGAGCTTCGCATCACGCTTGATGAGCACGGTTTTATAAGCTCCACCCGCTTTGAGACCGACACTCCGTCGCACAAACTCATCGAGGATTGTATGCTGCTAGCCAACAAAGCCGCTGCAGCGCGCATCGAGCGGGGCGTTTTTAGAAATCACGGCTCGGCGGAGCTTAAAAAAATTTACGCGCTGCTTGACGATCTGGCGCTGTTCGGCATCGACGCGCCGTATCAGAGCAACCTTGCTAAAATGATCGGCGAAATCCAAGCGCAAGCCGATGCCATGGGGATCCGCGAGGAGATTGATAAGCTCATCATCAAGGCTCAAAAGCGCGCCGAATACGGATCCGAATCGCGCGGGCACTTCGGACTCGGATTTGATAACTACACGCACTTCACAAGCCCGATTAGGCGCTATTCCGATCTCATTTTGCACCGCTTGCTAAAGGCGCAGATGAGGGGGGATGAGAAATTTTATAATTACCTGCTTTTAAACATCGACGCGACGTGCGCGCGGCTAAACGAGCTTGAGCGCGAGGCGGACAAGGTCGCGTTTGATTTTATGGACCGAAAATTTGCGCGCTGGGCTGCGGAAAATTTGGGCAAAAAATTCCGCTGCTACATCGACGAAAACGGAAATTCCGTTACCGCAAAGCTCGACGACAAGCTAAAGGGGGCTAAAATTTTAGTTTCAAATTTCGCCGGCGACATTTTAACGCCCGTGCTAGTCGAGCTTACGGACGCAAACATCGCTAGCGGAGTGATCTTAGGCAGGGTGGTAAAGAAAATCTGATGTATAGAAAAGAATTTGACGGGCTTATAGCAAGCGGTAGAGTGCCGAATTTCGTGCTTTTGCGCGGCGGAGACGATTTTTCAAACGAGCTTTACGCGCAGCGCCTGAAGCAAATTTACGCCTCGGAAAATTTTTTGAGTTTGTATTTTTTGGAGTATGATTTTGAGCAGGCGCGAAGCTTTTTGGAGCCTTCGCTTTTCGGCGGCAGCAACACGCTTCATATCAAAACCGCCTCGCTCATCAAAAAGGAAGAGTTGCGAAGGCTCATCGCGCTGTGCAAGGCGGACGCGAATAACCATCTAATCTACGAGCTAAATGATAGCGAAATTTCTGTAAGCGCGGATTTTATCAAAGAATTTGAACGAAACGAAGTGAGGTTTTTCAAACCCTCGGGCGTAAACGAAGCCATAGCGCTGCTTGCGCAAAAATGCGAGATGTGCGGGCTTTTTGCAAACACCGCCGCACTTAGCAGGATCTACGCCATCCACAACGAAAGCCTGAGCCTAAGCGCGAGCGAGATAGAGAAATTTGCAAGTTTAGGGCTTGAGCTTAGCCTGCAAAACGTAAATTTGATGGTTTATGGCCTTAGCGAGGTGAGCTACGACGAGCTTTTTGATAAAATTTTCAGCCTTTGCGATTTTCGCGTAGATTTTTACAAAATGGCTCTGGGTGGCGGATACAACGAGATGGAGCTGATAAATTATTTCTACCGCTTGATTTATAGAATTTTTCGCCTGCATGCTTACGTGAAAATAAACGGCAGATTTGATTTTAAGGCGGTTTTAGGTTATCAGCCGCCCCCTTCCGTGGCCGCACAGATGCAGCGCTACGCCACTAGCTTTTCTACGCAGACGTTTTATAAAATTTTTGCTCACTTAAACGATTTGGAATTTGAACTCAAAAGCGAAAAGAACGCGGCGAAGGATGAGCTTTTGCTCGCGTCGTTTTTAAGGTTGCAGCGCATGCTGCTAAGTTCGCTCGGGCAAAAAGCAAATATTAAGTGAAATTTTAGTAATATCTCTTCGCATTTTTTGCAAAATCCTTGCCCGCAGACACCGTTTGCGAGCTAAAATCCATAAGGAGAATTTATGAGAAACTACGAGGTTTTATTCATCGTTAAGCCCACGCTTACCGACGATGAAGTTAAAACAAAAGTCGATTTCGTCAAAGAAATCATAACCAAAAACGGCGGAGAGATCGCTTCCGTGATCGAAATGGGCGCTAGAAAGCTTGCCTATAAGATCGACAAATATGAGCGCGGAGTTTATTTCGTAATCTATTTTAAAGCCGAACCGAGCTTGATCTCCGAACTTGTTAGAAATCTGCGTATCACCGAAGATATCATT
>CAUSBF010000162.1:0-4489 GCA_963529595.1 uncultured Campylobacter sp. | reverse complement strand
TTTTAGGATCTTGGCGACGGAACCCAGCGCCATAAATAGGATCGGCACCAAAATAGGGGCTAAGCTTAAAAATCCGCCCGGTAATTTGCCGTATTGTTTAAGCAGATCGTCGTAGCTTTTTGCGATAACCTCATTCGCTTCAGCCTCGCTTATATGCACGCTCTTGGCGACTTTTTTGGAAAAAAAGTATGTAGCGATCAGAACCGGCAAGGACACTACCGCGCCCATTGCGATTACGAGCAGTAGATTGCCGCCTAGACCCACGGCGCCTGCTGCGGCGATCGGTCCGGGAGTCGGCGGGATGAATACGTGCGAGGCATAAAGTCCGCCGGAGAGCGCTACTGCAAGAGCGATCGGATTTTCGCCGATTTTTTTGCTGATCGCTTCTCGGATCGGATTTAAAACGACGAAGCCGCTGTCGCAAAATACGGGGATACCTACGATCCAGCCCATTATGAGCATCGCAAGCTCGGAGCGCTTTTGTCCAACTACGTTTACGACCATATCGGCAAGTTTGAGCGCCGCGCCCGTCTTTTCGAGCACGGTGCCGATGAGCGCGCCGAAGATTATGACGATACCGATACTCTTAAACGTGCCGCTGAATCCGTCGCCGATAATCGCGGGGATCTTGGCTAGCGGTATGCCCGCGACGATCGCGAGCGCCAGGGAGATAAGCATTAGCGCCAAAAATGGGTGGACGCCTGCTTTGGAGATCAAAAAAATCATCACGACGACCGCTATGGCGAAGCAGATGATTAACGCAACACCGCTCATAAAAGCTCCTTAAATGGATTTAATTTGCTCGCAAGCGGTTTAAGCTTAAGCTCCGTTTGCGCCTCAAATTTAATGCGGTAATTTTAGCGAAATTTTAATATAAAGCAAGAACGGCGGTGTTAAATTCATGAAAATTTATGATTTATACGGGGATGATGGACTGACTAGCGGAGTTTATCGGTTGGAGTTTATCTGTGCCGTGCGGCGAGAGTGGTTAAAATTTTAAAATTTGCAGCGTTTGCTTTGATATGCTGTTTGTTTTAATGCGCTACGCGGCGGGCAGAGGAAATTTTATCGAGGATCGGTCGCCGCGGTGCAGCAATGTGGCGACCGCTTGCGCTTTACGCGCAGCTTTGGCGACTAAAGGGCGTGAGTGATGCGGACGCTTTGCGGCGCTTGCTGCGGCGCAAGCAGTGAAGAAGAGTGCAATAGCTGCGGCGGCGATAGCGGCGATGAAAGGCGATAGTATCGGCAGCGGCGGGACTTTTGATATACAATCGGCGATGATAGAATTTTGATCGAAATTTACTCCCGCGGCGATGAAATTTTAATTAAAACTATCGGCAGAAGCGGCGAAATTTTAATCTAAAGCAGGCAACATAGGTAGAGCTTCGATCAAAATATCGCGCGTAGCGGCTCTGATAAAAATCGGCGGTAACACCTGAGCTACAAAATTTAGATCGAAAACACTCGGGATGTGAGAATTTATAGCGATAATCTTAGCTCGTCCTAGTCGGAATTTTGATCGAGAATATTTGGGCGATAAAATTTCATCCAAAAGCTACCAGCAGTGAAATTTTGCGTTTTTGAGAACGGCAGGAATTTTACTGCTTGAAGGCAGCGGAGATTTGTGGCTTTTTATATGATTTTTCTGAGAGTTTGCCGTAATCCTTTCGCGATTTTTAAAATTCCAGACGGTATTTGTGCGGTTTATATGTGACGAAATTTTCCGGTTCGTGAAATTTATAGAGCAATTTAAATTTACACAGTCGCCTAAATTTATAAACTAGCGCCTCTTTTTGAGCGCTCCTAGCACGCGTAAATTTTAATCGGCAGCTCTATCTAATCCGCAAAATTTTAGTTTTTGAGATTTTATAAATTTTCGAGCTTGCGTTTTGGCTGAAATTTTGATCCACGACCTGATCTGCCGCAGCTTTCGCCCACTCTTCGTCGAAGTTTTGTCCGTTTAAATTTGCGCTGCTGGAGTAGAGCCAGTCAAATTGCCTCAAAAACTCCTCGTGAGCGCACTCTTTCACGACGCGCACGGCTTTAGCGTTCGGATACAAAAAAGTCATTTTTCTCGCACGGCGCACTAAATTTTTAAATTTAGCGGGCACGCGAGCGAGATTTTTTAGCTCGCTAAGCTTTGCCGTCGTTATGAGGCAGGGTTTATCCGCCGCTCGGCGTTTGAGCGCGTTTATCTCGCGAAAATCCTTACTCAAAAATCCCGCCGTCGTATCAGTCTGCGCCAAATAGATCATCTCTCCTCCAAATTTACGCCTTTTTCCTATCTTTGGCCAGTAAAAATATGCACGAGATAATGAGCGTAAAGCCTGCAAAATCAAGAAACACGAACTCCGTCCCCAGCCAAAAATAGGCAAACGCCGCCGCGCTCACCGGTTCGATGCACGCGATCATGCTCGCCCTGCTCGCGCCTATTATCTTTAGCCCCGTCATGTAAAAGCTAAACGCGCATATCGTGCCTAAAATCACCACCGCGGCAAGCGCCGCAAAGCCGTCCGCGTCGCTCACGCCGCCTAGCTGCCAAACCCGCGTGTAAAGCGCAAGCGCGCCGCCGCCGATGACCATGCCCCAGCCTAAATTTAGCGCGACGGGGTATTTTTGATTTAGCTTCGTTGGGATGAGACTATAAATCACGACGCCAAGCGCGCTAATGAGGCACCAAACCAGCGCCTCCGCGCTGATAACCAGCGAGCCAAGATCGCCGTGGGTGGCGAGCAGCACGACGCCCAGCACCGCGAAAATGAGCGCGATGAGCTCGACCTTTTTAGGCACGCGTCGTTCTAAAAAGCAAACGACGGCAAGGATGAGCGCGGGCGCGGAGTACTGGATCACGGTCGCGACGGCGGCGTTTGAGAGCTCGACACCGCAAAAGTACGAATACTGCGTCATCATAAGCCCAAAAAACGCGTAGATGAGCAGCTGCAGCAAAAGCACGCGATCTTTTAGCGGCGCAAAGGCTAGGCGCGGCGAGCGAGCGATGTAATACGCTACCATTGCAAGCCCGGCGAGGCCTAGGCGGTAGGGTACGAGCCAGTCGGCGCTGACGCCTTTTTGCGTGAACAGATACTGCCCGCAAACACTGCTAAATCCCCATAATACGCCGCCAAGAAGCGTGATGAAAACGCCAAAAAATTCGCTTTTTACTAGATTTTTCATTGCGCGATTATAGCTAAAAATTTCGGCCTAATCAATCTAACTTATTTATATCTAAAATCCTGCGCTTAAAAAGATCAAAATTTGCGTCCAGCTCGCTTTTACGCTTCATGGCGATATTTATAAATTCATCCTCTTTTTCGATGCCGACAAATTTCCGCCCGAGCAAATTTGCAGCAATGCCCGTCGTCGAAGAGCCGGCAAACGGATCGCAAACAACACTATTTTTGTTACTCGCCATCAAAATTAGTCGCACCAAAAGCGGTAGCGGTTTTTGCGTCGGATGCTTGCCGCAGGCCTTCTCCCACGGCGCGATCGCCGGAAAACTCCAAACGTCTTTCATTTGCTTGCCGTCGTTTAGCTTTTTCATCAGTTCGTAGTTGAAAATGTGCTTAAATTTCTCGCTTTCTCTCGCCCAGATTATTTGCTCGGTGCTATGCGTAAGGTATCGGCAGCTAAAATTCGGCGGCGGATTATATCGGCGCGCATTTAAAATGGCAGTATCTTGCATTTAAAATGATAGTGGAGAAAAAAATCGGGCTTTGCATACTATCATTTTAAATGCAAGATTTAACCCTTAAAAAGCATAAAAATTCGTCAAATAAACTTTAAATACTATTGAATATTTAAAAATCGAAAGATCTCATAAGAGAGTATCCTATCAAAGGTAAGATACGTTCAAGCTCTCAAAAAATAAATTTAAAGACATTTAATAAGCCTTTGAAGACCCTTTAACCTATCTCATAATTTTCATAAAAAATCTCATTTTTTGCCTTAATGTAAAAAATGAGAAACTTAACAATATTAATTCGATCTAAGGCTACTAGAAATTTTGTGATTTATAGAAATAAAATACTCTTCGTTCTGGAGCTCTTCTATATTTTTGTAATCCATAAAAAGTTTTGGTAAATTTCTTATTATCCCTTTGTATCCTATACTGCTATATATTGCAGCATTTATCAATGTATTTAATTTTAAGTATATAAACATTACTTGTGTTATCTCGTCTTGATTTTTAAGAATGCTAGTTATGGACACATTTCCATGTAAGAGATGATTCCTAAGCATAATACACTTTTTATCTAACTCGTTTAATTTAATTGTATTTTCATCAAACAATGATAATAACTTATCATTGTTTGGTAGATTAAATATATTGTCAATTCTGCCTAATATATTTTTCTTTTTTTCTTTTAAACTAGAATTATCTCCTATGAGTCGTTTTACTTCTTTGTTGATCAGCTTAAAAAAATATTTTTAAATACTTATTTATTTTATTACATGTTTCTTTATGTTGACTTAATTTTTTTTGTTTAAT
>CAUSBF010000161.1:0-4500 GCA_963529595.1 uncultured Campylobacter sp. | reverse complement strand
AAATTTAGCGTATACTTTATGCTAAAGTTAAATTCCATATCTTTCTCGACCTTTGGAAAGCTACCTTTGGTGCGCTCGACCGCGCTTAACGCGCCCTCATCAAGCGAATCGACATTAGAAGAAGACGTAACGCGAAGACCCTTAACATCGCCACTTGCCGTATAGGTAAAGTGCACGCCTACGACGCCGATTTTACGCATACGTTGCGCATTTTTAGGGTAGTGCGACTGCGCGTAGCGAGAAATGATGGCGAAAATTTTCTTGCCGACATCGCTATTACTAGGATCGCCGCGGCTTGTTATAGCGTCGCTACCGCCACCTGCACTACTGGAGCCGCCGACCCCGCCGCTACCCAGCGAAATAGGCTTTGTCGGATCAAACTTCGCAGTTAAATTCCTATCGCTGCTTTGAACTTTATGCTCTTTTTTAGGCTTCGGTTTTTCGATCGGTTTTGGTTTTTCTACCGGCTTTGGCTTAGGCTTTTCGACCGGTTTCGGTTTTTCGACTACGGGCTCTGGTATAGGCTCCGGTTCAGGAATCGGCTCGGGCTCCGGTATTGGCTCCGGCTCAGGCGGAGTTGGTTCCGGTTCGGGTTCTGGCTCCGGCTCCGGCGGAATGGGCTCTGGCTCAGGATCCGGTTCAGACTGATCGGAAGGAGGCGGGATATTGGGCTCATCGGAGATATCGCCCTGCTTGGCCTCATCCATTATGCTATCGATGGAAAAGGCTATCATATCGGGCATGCTAGGCGGCTTCGGTGCCGACGATAAAAGAGCAAAAACACCCACAGCGATGATGCAATGCAGCACCAAAGATACGATAAAACCTACTGCGCTATCTTTATTCATTGCTCTTTTTCGGTCACGATCGCAAATTTCTCATGGCCTGCCTTTTTTAGGACATCCATGATCGAAATGAAAGAGGAAAATTTCGAGTCTTTATCGTTTTTCAATACGACAAGATCGTTTTTATCGAGCGCGGCAATTTTTTTCTCAAGCTCATCCTCGCTTATTGCGACATCATCTAGATAAATTTTAGATTCGCTATCCACTTTGATGGTAACTTTTTTATCCTCTTGCGGATTTTGCGAGCTTGAAGAAGATGGAAGATTTACCTTAATATGCCCCTGTGCAATGAAAGTCGAGACACTAAGCACGATCGCTAACAGCACCAGCATAATGTCGATGAACGGGACGATATTTAGCCCGTCTCGTCTAGGAATGCTCATTTATTTAACCTCATCGTAGCGGTTTAGAAGCACATCTACCTTGCGGACGAAACCGTTGTAGATGATGAGAGTAGGTACGGCGACTACTAGACCCGTAGCGGTAGCTTTAAGGGCAAGCGAGAGACCTTGCATGATAGCCTTGGTATCGATACCGCTTGCAGTACTCATATCAAAAAAGGTGATCATAATGCCGATGACAGTACCTAAAAGACCGATATACGGGGCATTTGAATAAACAATATAAAGCGTCGTTAAATTTTTAGTCAGAGCCTCTTCATATAGCGCCTTGCTTTTGTAATCGCTCGCCTTAACCTTCGAATAAAAAAGCAGCCTTTCGATACTGAACCACACGACTAAAAAGCTCATAAATCCGAGGATCGCAAAGATAATGTAATCCACGTAATGCGCCAAAAATTCCATAATGCCCATAAGCTCTCCTTAAAAATTTTAAAAATTTTTATAAATTTAGCAAAGCGCCTTGCCAAAAAAATGAGCGATTTTATCAAAAATAGATTTAATTTTTACTAAAATTTTGATGATCGATATTTAAATTATATTTTATCATTTAGCTTTATTTAATGATAATAAAGCATTCGGTGATAGAATTTTAATGATTTTAAAACGTCTTG
The DNA here is from genome assembly GCA_963529595.1 of uncultured Campylobacter sp. Classification (GTDB taxonomy): domain Bacteria; phylum Campylobacterota; class Campylobacteria; order Campylobacterales; family Campylobacteraceae; genus Campylobacter_B. The sequence continues at coordinate 2,643 of CAUSBF010000161.1, read as the reverse complement.
ATAATTAATATAAAATAAAGGATTAATTTTATACTATTTCACGTTTTTTAATCTTACTTATCATTTAGGGGTTTCGTATGAAAAAATTTCATCTGGCTTTGTCTTTGTGCGCGGTTCTTTGCTTAAGCGCACAAGCAGACGAGAAATCAAGCGCTACGGACGTATCCAAAAGCAAAGATTCAAATAGGCAAAGCCTGGGCGTAATCGAAGTTACTAGCGATTCTAGCACGCCTAGCACCGTGGATGATATCAAAATCAATACTCGCAACGCTACGCTCATCAAAGATGTATTTCGCGACATCCCAGGCGTTTATGTGGGCGGCACCAACGGCATGAATCAAAAAATTTATATGCGCGGCGTGAGCGATCGCGGTCTAAATATCACGATTGACGGCGCGAAGCAAAACGGCAATACCTTTCATCACAACGCCGATTTACTAATCGATCCTGATCTTATCAAAGCCGTAGAGGTCGATGTAGGCGCGCGCTCAGTCGTGAACGGCTCGGGCGCTTTGGGCGGCTCAGTTGCCTTCAGGACGGTAGACGCTTCTGACATGCTTGAGGACGGTCAGGATATCGGCGCCAAGCTCAAAGTGGGCTATACGAGCAATAACGAAGGCTATTCGCAAAGTGCGATGCTCTACGGCAAAGCGTTTGATAGCCTAGATATGCTTGCTGCGTTTAAGCACTACGGATACGGCTTCGGCGAATCGGGCAACGGTAAGCCTACGGGCGGCGATGGCAACGATATAAATTATTTATTAAAAGCGGGCTATAGCTTTTTGGATTTTCATAAAATTTCGCTCTCTACCGAGCATATGCAGTATAAAGGTCTCTATCCGCTGCGACCGGAATTCGGCTCTTGGCTGAACGGACAGCTGGATAACCGCAAATACGAGCGCGATACACACACGATCAAATACACGTATAATCCAAGCGACCTGCTAGAGCTCGACATCACGGGATATTACACCAAGCATCAACGCATCGGATCGACTTCGACGAACGTAAAATGGGGCGTCGAGACCAAAGGCGGCAAAATCGGCGCTAAGAGTAAATTTGAAACGGGCGATCTGGCTCATACGTTGCGTTATGGCTTTGATTACTACCGCTCCGAAAACTACGTTAAGCCCGGCAATCTACGCCCCGAGAAGGTCGATAATTATAGCTTTTATATCGAGGATGCTATGCGCTACGGCGGGCTTACGGTAACTCCTGGCGTGCGCTACGAAAGGCACGAGCTAAAGACTTACAACGGCAGAGGTGCTAATATCTCTAGCTACAAATATAAATTCAACGAAGTAAGCCCTGCTTTAGCGCTTGATTACGAGATCGGCGCAGGATTTGGGGCGTTTGCGAGCTATGCGCGAGTATTTAGAGGACCTGACGTAATGGAGAGCATGATGGCTGCGGGTACTAGACGCGGCAGACCACTAAGCTGGATGGCTAACGAAAATTTAAAAGCCACTACGGGCAACGCCTACGAAATAGGCGGTCGCTACAAAAGCGAGCTAGGAGAGAATTCCTCGGTAAGCCTAACTGCGAAGTATTTCAGGACGGAATATAAAAATCTCATCGTAGATAACAATGCTCGCGGCGGCGTTATCGGCTGCCCGGGAGGAGCAGCAAATACCTTATGCAGGGCTAATGCAGGCGGCGCGGACATTGACGGCGTCGAGCTTTTCGCAAGATTGATATTAGATGATTTGAGCCTTGCTGCGGGTTACACCCACCAGCACGTAGAATATAAAGACCGCGTGCGCAGCGGCTCGGGCTATCTAAGCTCAAACATCATCGGCTACCGCGACTATGGCGATAAATACACCCTCAATGCCGAATACGCAATCTCTGCGGCGGATCTACTGCTGGGCTATAACTTACTCTTTTTCGACTCCAAAAACGTAGCCTCCGCAGCTAGCGACGAAAAAACAAAAGTGCCTAGCTACGCGGTTCACGATCTATATGTGACCTACGCTCCGGATAGCGGGCGATTTAAAGGGCTTGAGATCAACGCGGGCGTTTACAATCTCTTTGATAAAGCCTACGCGTCGCACTCGCAGCGCAGCGCCGATTTCACCGGTGATTCAAACGCTATCGACTGGGAGCCTGGACGGAATTTCAAGCTAAGCGTAGCGTATAAATTTTAAAGCTTACGCGAGATGACGGTATGAAATTTTGCACGCTAAAGCGGCTAAATTTTAAAAATTCAAAGCCCTTGGAATTTCAAAATTCTAAGGGCTTTGTAAATTTGAAATTCTTAGACTTAGAATTTCAAGCTTTTAAATTCTACTAACAGAAATTTTCTCATAAAATTTTTGCGAATAGCAAAATTCTCATTCAAAATGGAATTCTAGCGTGCAGCGGAATTCCAAAAATTCAAAGCGATATCCGTAGCGCTTCACATCCAAAGTTCCTTTAGAATTTATAAGATTCCTCCCGCTTCAAGCGCCGTCCGTTTACTCTTCATCGTTAAAATTCCGTTTTTAATTCTACTTAAAAGGAGAGCCTTTGTTAAATTATACTAAAAACGCCATTCGCGGCGCATTTTGGACGAAGCCGTTCATAGTTTTAGTGCTGCTTTTGCTGCTGTTAATCCCGCTAAGCTTTATAGATAACCTCACCTACTCCCGCTCCGAAACCAAG
>CAUSBF010000160.1:0-4544 GCA_963529595.1 uncultured Campylobacter sp. | reverse complement strand
ATCCTAGGCTGGCTCGAAAAGGAAAATTTAAGCAAAAAGATCGCCAAAGCCGCGCATGACTCGGTATTTTTAAAAGACGTCGTAAATGCGCTGAAAAAATACCCGCTCAAAGAGAAATTTTTCAATATGAAATTTCGCAGCAAGTATGAGATCGAGAAGCAAAAATTTGACAACATCGTGGTGTATTCAAATTTTAAAATCGACGAGGTTGAGTTTGATTACTGCTGCAACCCAAAGCGCGGCGACGACATCATCGGCTTTCGCAACGGACACGGCGTGACGGTGCATCATAAGCTGTGCGAAAGAGCGAGCAACCTCATTAAAAGCGACGAGATGATCTTTGTAAAATGGACGCGCAATGCGCCGCACCGCTACAAGATCCTCTTAAATTTAGAAAACAAGCGCGGCTCGCTGGCGGCGTTTTTGAACTATTTAGTCAAGCTTGAGATCGATCTGGTGTCGATAAGCCTCAACGAAAATAGCGAAACGACGTCGGATTATTTTGAGATCATCATCGAGCTAAACGAAAATTTAGACTCCACGGAGATTAAAGATAAACTCAAAAACCGCTTTAAAATCGTGGATTTCGTATCGCTTACGGACGTATATAAAAACTAATAAGGGAGAGCAAATGGCTGACATTCAAGGCATTATGGAAAATTTCAAGCGCGGCGTCGCGGAGATCATCGGCGAAGAGCAGATCGAGGCGCTGATTAGGCGCTATTACGACAGCGGCGAGGTCTTTTACGTCAAAATCGGCATGGATCCCACTGCTGCGGATCTGCACCTAGGTCACGCCGTCGTGCTAAATAAGCTTGCGTTTTTACAAAACCACGGCGCGATCGTGCAGTTTCTAATCGGCGATTTTACCGCTCAAATCGGCGATCCTACGGGCAAGAGCGAGACTCGCAAAAAGCTAGCGCGCGAAGTTGTGCTTCAAAACGCCAAAACCTACGAGCAGCAGGTCTTTAAAATTTTAAATCCCGCCAAAACCAAGGTGATGTTTAACTCCGAATGGACCAACCGCCTAGGTGCTAGCGGAATGATCGAGCTATCAAGCACTTTTAATGTTGCCAGGATGCTCGAGCGCGACGATTTTGAGAAGCGCTACAAGGCCGAGCAGCCGATCAGCATCAGCGAGTTTATGTATCCGCTACTGCAGGGATACGACAGCGTTTGCATGAAATGCGATATAGAATTCGGCGGCACCGATCAGAAATTTAATCTTCTAATGGGTCGCCAGCTGCAAAGAATTTATGATGTCGGCAAAGAACAAAGCGTCGTTATGATGCCGCTTTTGGTAGGTACCGACGGCACAAACAAAATGAGCAAAAGCCTTGGTAACTACATCGGCGTAACCGATACGCCGCATGATATGTACGGCAAGGTGATGAGTATCAGCGATGCGTTAATGTGGGATTGGTATAATCTGCTAAGCCAAAAGAGCAGCGAAGATATTGAGCTCATAAAAGGCTTCGTAGCGGATGGCTCGATCCATCCTAAAGCGGTTAAGGAGGAGCTTGCCTCCGAGATCGTCACGCAATTTTATGACGAAAACACCGCCTTTGAGGCTAAGCAGGAATTTGACCGCGTCCACGGTGCCGGCGAGCTTCCTAGCGAGATCAAGGAATATCACGTAAGCTCGCCTGCATGGATCGTAAAAGCGCTCATCAGCTGCAAGCTCGCCGTATCCAGCTCGGATGCGCGCAGGCTGATAAAATCAAACGCCGTCAGTATCGATCAAAATAAAATTTTAGATGAGCAGCTTCAGCTTAGCTCGGGCGAATATACACTCCAAGTAGGAAAGAAAAAATTCGCTAAATTAAAGGTAGATTAATGAGTATAAAGATAGGCAAACACGAGATCGCACACCCGATAATTCAAGGCGGCATGGGACTTGGTATCAGCTGGGACAAGCTAGCCGGCAATGTCAGCCTAAACGGCTGTCTAGGCGTCATTAGCTCGGTCGGCACCGGCTACTACGAAAATCTTAAATTTGCCAAAAAATCGCTCGATGGCAGACCATATCAAAGCGAGAATTTTTATAGCAAAGAGGCGCTTTTTGCCATCGTGCAAAACGCCCGTAAAATTTGCGGCGATGCACCTTTGGGGATGAATGTAATGTGCGCGGCGAACGACTACGAGCGCATCGTGCGCGACACGTGCGAGGCAGGTATCGACATCATCATTAGCGGCGCAGGGCTTCCTACCAATCTGCCGGAATTTACGGTAGATTTTCCAGACGTCGCGCTCGTGCCTATCGTCTCCTCCGCCAAGGCTCTTAAGATCATCGCCAAACGCTGGAAGCAGCGCTACGACAGAATTCCCGACGCTGTAGTGCTCGAAGGCCCTCTTAGCGGCGGACATCAGGGCTTTACCTACGAGCAGTGCGGCGATCCGGCGTTTGCGCTAGATAATCTAATCCCGCAAGTGAAAGCGGAAATCTCGCAATGGGGCAGCTTCCCGCTCTTTGTCGCAGGCGGAATTTGGGATAAGAGCGACATCGATCGCGTGAAATCTTTGGGTGCAGACGGCGTGCAGATGGGCACGCGCTTCATCGGCACCTTTGAATGCGACGCCGCGGAGGAATTTAAGCAGGTGCTTCTTAACGCCAAAAAAGAAGATATCGAGCTTCTAAAATCGCCCGTGGGCTATCCCGCGCGCGGAATTCATACCAATCTGCAAGATATGATCGCCGCAGGCACGGCGCCCAAAATCCGCTGTATCAGCAACTGCGTAAGTCCATGCGAGCGTGGCAAAGGCGCTAACGCCGTAGGATACTGCATCGCCGACCGCTTAAGCGACGCGTATCTGGGCAAAACGCAAAGCGGTCTGTTTTTTACCGGCGCGAACGGATGGCGATTAAACGAGATAATATCCGTGAAGGAATTGATAGAAAAACTTGTAAATGGCGAAGATAGTTAAAATTTTTCTAATCGCGGCTTTTAGCTGCGTATTGGCGTTTGGAGCTTCCAACGAGGCGTTTTTTGCGAAATTCGACAAGGATTTCATCGTAGCGACGCCGAATTACAAGCGCTCGCTGCACAAGGAGCTAAAATCGCTCTACCAAGGCGCATCCGATAAAGAGGTTCGCATAAAAGCACTAAAGAGGCTAGTTTATAGCTCGAAAAATTTAGGGCTTGACTCCTCCGCCTATGAAAAGGAGCTCGCGCGCCTAAACGCAAAGGGCGCGGATAAAACAAAAGCCAAAAGCTCTAGCGACAAAAGCAAACAAAGCTCAAGCTCCGCCGAAAAGAAAAGCTCGAAAAATTCTAAAAAAGCAAGCTCTGCTAGCGATGGGGGCTCCCAAGCTTCGGGCAGCTCCAAAACAAAATCCGCGAAAAGTGAGGGATGCTTCAAAGCAGAAAATTCCAAAAGCTCCTCAAATTTAGCAGATAAAAGCCCCAAAGCTTCCGCCTCGGAAAATTCTAAAGCCTCCACATCCAAAAACTCCTCCGCCAAAAAAACGCAAGCTGCGAAAAATGCCGATCTAAGCTCGCTATCTAAAGAAGATTTGGAATTTTTACGCTCGACTAGACCGATCGGCGCGGACGAGGTCGTATACGCCCAAGAGGACGATGGCGGCGAGGACGCAATCGCGCAAAACGAGTATGACGAGGAGTCCGCAGATCAAAGCAGTGAGCTTAGAAAAAGCAGCGTCAAAAAAGCGGACAAAAGCGCCCAGCTTGCGTTAAATTCTCTGCGCGGCGATGCGGATGAGATCGTGCTTGAGTTTAACCGCGATCTAAAGCGCGGCGATTATAAAGATTTTACGATCGCAAGTAGCGATAATTTTCGCTTCGTGATTGATTTTAGCGCACGGCAAAAGTCACAAAAAACGCGGCTTAAAGATAGCTTCGTTAGCGATGTACGCGTCTCACAATACAACGACAAGACCGTGCGCATCGTACTTAGTGATCCGAAAGAATTCAACGCAAACGTAGAAATTAACGGCAATATGATGATTTTAAGTACGGCTGAAGGCTTAAAAGCCACAAAATCCGCGCGCGAAGAAAAAAACAAGGATCAAAAATCAGGGCGCAAGCGCGGACGAGAGCAAGATAGCGAGCCGCAAATCAGCACTATAGATGAATCGCAAGGCGCCAAAACCGCGTCCGTAGCCGCCGGTAAAATTTACAAATCCACTAAGGGCAAACTCATCGTAATCGATCCGGGTCACGGCGGCAGCGATTCTGGCGCGGTCGGAAACGGGCTAAAAGAAAAAAACGTCGTGCTAGCCACATCCAAAAAGCTCGGCGCGCTGCTTCAAAAGCGCGGTTACAGAGTGCTTTACACGCGCAGCACCGACGTTTTTATAAATTTAAGGTCGCGCACCGCTTTCGCCGCTAAAAAAAATGCCGATATGTTTATTTCGATCCACGCAAATGCCGCTCCTAACGCCAGCGCGGCATCCAAAATGAGCGGCGTGGAGACCTTTTTCTTAAGCCCGGCTAGAAGCGAGCGCAGTAAAAACGCCGCGGCACTCGAAAACAAGGGCGATTTGGAGGATATGAATACCTTCTCGAAGCAGACCTTCCTAAATT
>CAUSBF010000159.1:0-4545 GCA_963529595.1 uncultured Campylobacter sp. | reverse complement strand
CGTTACGCCTCGCGCATCTCCTCTGCTAGGCGCTTTTTGTAGGCGCGTTTGAAATGAAACGCCCAAATTAGCGGACATATTATCTCCAGCCCTTTCCACAATGCAAACCCGCCATATCCCCCAGGAATGGCAAAAAAACATCTGCAAACCACATAGCAAGCGACTACATAGCTTGTCCCAAAGACGGCACCCCAAGCTACTATTTCAGAGTCGGTCGTAACAACCCAGATCGCAACCAAATATATGAAAGCGCTTGCTAGCGCGGTCGGAAAAAACCAATTTAGAACGCCTAATTTTTGGTGATTTACATCCGCGGTAAGATAGCCCACCACGCAAGCGATGATACATAGGGCACATAAGATAGCGCGTAGCACGGCTAAATAGCGCAGCCCACGGGGTTGCATCGCGCCTTCGTAGTCGCTGTTTTCGCAGCTACTACTTTGGCTGTTTTTGTCGCCGCGCCCCGCGACATAAACAAAATGCGCGCCCAGCGCTATGAAACACGCGCATGCTGCAAGGTCCCAAAATATGAAGTTACCGAAGATTGTCCCGCCCGAGCCATCATCGCCCGTAGGTCCTATTAAATAAGGCCACGAAATTTTCACTATGCAAAACGTCGCCGCAAGCAAAATCGGGTGCAGCGCGAGCCCGCCGCTTCTTAAATCAGAGAGTAAATTTTTAAAATACCTCATGCTTTCCCCTTAAAATTCCGCGGAATTTTAAAATCCCGAAAGAACTCCGCGCATAGTTTGCAAATAGAATTTTATAATTCCCCAGTGCGGAATTCTACTACTAAATTTAGAATTTTGCGGCGAGGAATTTTAAAATCAAAGTATGTAACGCAAGCCGTTAAATGAAAATGCTCGGACGCAGTCCGCACCGCTAGCGTCGCGCGGGTGGGGCAAAATTTTAAAAAGTCGTGGGGGTGGGCGCGCCTCGCAACTCTGAGCGCCGCCCCCTTACGGAAATATGTATCGTATAGCACGAATTCTTAGAATTTTCGACGTAAATTTAAAAGCGGTGCTTTGCCTTTATAAAATTCCGTTTAAATTTTAATCCGTGATATGCATATCTTGGGGCGAGAAGGGGCTCCTATTGCGAGGTCACACTTCTCGCGGACGCCGCCTCCGCAGCACCGCATTGCTCTGCTCGCCCACAAACCCCACCCATTCCCCAACGACGCTTTAAGCGGTGCAGGCTGCGCCTGAGTTAAATTTAAGCTGCGGTTGACGGCGTAAAATTTGGCTAAAATTCTGCGTTCAGCTCGCCGTTACGCCTCGCGCATCTCCTCTGCTAGGCGCTTTTTATAGGCGTATTTAAAATAAGATGACAAAACTGGCGGCCATATTAGCGCTAAACCTATCGCTAACACCACGCTAGCCCAGCGCAAGAGTACCGAAAATATTTCTGCATAGTTTGCCGTATTGATATCAAACCATGCCACTGGCATGAAGTTTTGGATTGCGATTAAATATATGAGAGCGCTTGTTAGCATGGCGGGTAGAAAATAATTCAAGACATTTAATTTTTGGTAGTTTATATCCGCGGTAAGATATCCTACCACACACGCAATAAAAATAAATGAGTATAAAGTAGCGCGCAATATTGCTAGGCGTTGTAACCCGAGAGCTTGATTGCTGGCGTTGTCATCGTTTGTGTTTTGATTATTTTTGTTTGAGCGCCCTGCAGCAAAAGCAAAATGTGCGCCTATCGCCACAAAGCAAACGCATTGCGTAAAATCGTAAAGTAAACAAATAGAAAACCATTCCAATATATCTAAATCATGGTAGTCTTGAAGCTTCTCACTTACCAGATAAAGCCCTGATATTCTTATTACACAAAACGTCGCCGCGAGCAAAATCGGATGTAGCGCGAGCTTGCCGCTCCTTAAATCAGAGAGTAAATTTTTAAAATATCCCATGCTTTCCCCTTAAAATTCCGCGGAATTTTACTCGCTTCTCATGTTTTAAGGCGCGGTTTGAAGGTGAAATTTTAAAGCCACTTTGCTCGTTCATTGCTAGGGTCCGTTTCGTTGCCGATCGCTTCGTAACGCGAGTAGTAAAACTCCACAAACTCACGCACCTGCGCCTCGCGCGGCAGATACACGCCGCCGCTAAGCTCCGCAAAGCGCGATAAAAATTCCGCCGCGTCCTTTTTGTCGCAATAAAGCCGTGCCAGCTCCTCGTAGTTTTGCAAACACGCGGCTTTGAAGCTCTCATAGCCTGCGCGGTCAAATTTAACCGCCAGCCGCATGCCGTCAAATTTCAAAACGCCCGATGCAAAAAGCAAGCTCAGATGTATCAAAGCTTCGCAGTAGTAGGGCTTGAGTTCCTCTACTCGCTGCCACGCGATGAGCCCCACGGCGCGGCGGATCAGCTCGTCCAGCACCGGCAGGCAAAACTCCTCCTCCTCGTGGAAAAAGAAGTTCACGAGCCCGCCCGTGGTCGCCTTGTACTCCTCGATGAGCTTAAAAAGCCCCGAGCGGTTCATGCGCGCCTCGGTGTCCGCGTCGATGAAAAATATATGCCCGAACTCGTGTCCGATCGTCGATATTTCGTAGACGCGGCGCCAAATTTGCGGCTTTTTAAATAAAATTTCGCGTCCGAAATTTAGATAGTCGAGGTCGAAAATTTCGCCGCTTAGCCGCATAAAAGGTCTAGCCTTGGCGCTTTCATAGACGAAATTTACGAAGGCGAAAATTTTCTTGCCGCAGTTGGTGCTTACGAATTCGTCGTTTGGCACGACCTGCGCCGAAAAGAGTCCGTTAAGATCGGCTCCGTAGTAGATCAGCGGCGCGCAAACGTAAAGCTGGGTCTTGGCGATGTTTGAGAGCACCAGCGAGTGCATGACGGCGTTGTTCGCGCCGATTTTTTTATACGCGCGCTCAAAACTCTCGCTTACGCGCACTTTAAATTTCTCCGCGCTAAACTCATACGCGCCCGCAAGCCTAACGTCCCATTCCAGCGCGACTGCGTGCGTGTAGGCATCCTCGTAGTACTCAAGCGGATGCCCGATTTGAAGCGGCGTTTTTATATCCATCCACGCGATCTCCGCATCCCGCCACGCGCCGATCACCGCGCTAGCATCCCTCTCGCAAAAGGCCTGTTTGAGCTTGCTTAGATACGCGACGTAAGCTAGCTCGCTCTCATCTTCGGCAAGCGTCACCAGACGCTCCAAAAGATCGCTAAATTCGCTCTGCAGCTTCGCCGTCTCATCCGCAAATACCACGGCGTAGGGCACCATTTGGGATTTGCCGTCACGCTGCACTATCGCACCGTAGCAGCGTTCGCAGATTTCGCCGTGAGGCGTGCGCATAAACAGCTCCTCTTGCAGCAAAAATTCCTTCGCCTGCGCAAGCGAGCTAAATTCCTTTTCCCAGCGCTTGTTTGTACTTTCGATGATTAAGGCTTGCCAGCTTTTTTGCATATCGCTTAGCACGAGCCCGATGCGATGCACACCCTTTAAAAGCTCCAGATAAAAGGGCTGCAAAATCCCCTGCGCGCCCGCTTCGGCGATAAGAGCCGCGTGCATGTTCTCGTGTATTTCGCGCGTGAAATCATACATTTTGCTCTTTAGCTCGCGCTGTCGCGCCTCATCGTAGCCTAAGCGGCGAAATTCTTGCAGCAGCGGATCCTCTTTGAGATCGACGATTCGGCGTAGCACGGCAATGCGCGCAGTATCGCCAGACTCAAAGCCGCAGATCTCCAATCCGTGCGTGATCAGCTCGGCGTGCGGCTCGTCGTAGAGGGCGTTTAGTCGTGCTTTAGCGCTTGCCGCCATCTCGCTAAGTTTTGCAAAATCGTTCATCGCGTATCCTTTTTGCCGTTTTTATCGTCTTTTTACGAGCGGAATGTGTCTGCTTCGAGAGCTAAATTTTATCCTCACGCCCGCTTAAAATTTTAAAATTTCGGCATAGATTTTTGCCGATTGTATCGAAAAAGTGTTAAATTTGCGCGGTTAAAATGCGAGATTTTTAAATTTAAGGAGTAAAAATGAGCGATTTAAACTTAGACGATTTCGGCGAGCCGCGTATCAAGGTCGTAGCGCTGCCTAAGGATACGAATAGTTCGGGCAATATTTTCGGCGGCTGGATACTAGCGCAGATCGATTTAGCGGGTGCGACGGCGGCGCGCGAGATAGCGCCCGAGCGAGTCGTGACGATCTCGATGCAGGAGGTAACTTTCAAGCAGCCCGTATTTATCGGCGATGTCATCAGCTGCTACGCAAAAGTCCTAAGCGTGGGAAATACCTCTATCCGCGTGCAGATCGAGGTCGCAGCGCTGCGGCTGGGCGAGGATGGATTTCGCGAGTGTCTGCACGTAACCAGCGCGATCGCAACCTACGTAAGCGTGACCAAATCAGGTCAGAAAAAGCCGATCAGCGTAGAGATTAAGCGGCTGCACGGATTTTAAAATTTTTCAGACCTTAGTTTTAGCTCAAGGAATTTTAGCGTCAAGCTTATAACGCGAAAATTCTTATGTGGGATAGGCTTAGTGTGCAGAATTTATTGCGTAAAATTTTATAATTTTAAGCGCGTAATTTTGC
>CAUSBF010000158.1:0-4547 GCA_963529595.1 uncultured Campylobacter sp. | reverse complement strand
AAACTCGCTAACTGCGATGACGCCGCGTATCCATACGCTGCGCCCTTTGATCTGCGCGTCGTAATAGAAAAACTCATCGTCGTCAAGCTCCACCTCGCGCGCGCCTTGAGGCGAGAGCGGCGACGCAGGATCGAAGCCTTTAGGCACAAACCCTACGATCACGCCGCCTTGCCCGTCGTGTTCGTAGAAAAATATACCGTCATCAAAGCTTTTAAATTTTTCCTCGTGCGCGGCTTTTTGCACTAAGCGGGCAAGCTTTTTTTGGCTGACGGAGCTTCCTGATACTTCGTCTAAAATATAGCCGCAAATACCGATAATAGCGCCTGTAAGCGCCAAAATAAATACGCTATAATAAAGCGTCACGCGTAGGCTGATAGGTAGCGCGCGCGAGATAAAATTCTCTTTAGCAGTTGAGAATGCAAGGACTAAGGCTTGAGTAAAATTTCTTATCGAGATTTTAGACGCGAAATTTTGTTCTTGACTTTGCGCGAGAACGCTATTAAAATTTTGCGCTAGATCAGGCGTTGCGCTTGTAGCAGCAAAATTCGGCGCGGAATTTGATGCCAGATTTTGCGTGGAATTCCGTTTAAAATTTGACGCCTGGCTTTGAGTAGAATTTAGAGCCCGGTTTAACTCGATATTTTGCGTGGGATTTTTCTTGCGGCTTTTCTTTAAACACGCAAAATTATGCGTAAAATTCTGTTTAAAATTTCGCACGAATTTTAATATGAAAAGCGCCGTAGCGGCAAAAATCTGCTTCGCAATCGCCGGAATTTTAATCCAAATCTTGCTATTTTGCCACGACATAGCCAAGCCCTCGCTTCGTTTCTATTATATCGCCGTACTCGCCTAGCTTTTTGCGGATATTTTTGATTAAAACATCGATAACATTTGAGCTTGTTTCGTCGCCAAAATCCCAAATGCTCTCGCCGATTTGTTCGCGGCTTAAAATCGCACCGCGATTTAGCATCAAAAGCTCTAAAATTCTATATTCCTTACCCGTTAGCTCCACTACCTCACCCGCGCAGACGACCGATTTTTTGCTTAGATTTAGGCGCACTTGCCTTATGATAATTTCGTTATCCGCAGTAGCGTTTTTGCGCCTGATAATTGCGCGAAGCCGCGCCAAAAGCTCACGAAAATCAAAGGGCTTAACCATATAATCGTCTGCGCCCAGATCAAGCCCTGCGATGATATCTTCTTTGGCGTCCTGCGCAGTTAAAAATAAAACCGGCGTGCCCAGTCCGCGTGCCCGCGCCGCCTTCAAAAACTCAAAGCCGTCCATCACGGGCATCATCGCATCAAGCACGATAGCGTCATATTTCGCGACATCCAAAAACTCTAGCGCTTCCTTGCCGCAAAAGGCGCAATCTACGCTGTAGCCGTCCTTTTTCAGACATTTTGCGATGATTTGATTTAGATCTTTTTCATCCTCGACAAGTAAAATTCTCAAAGTGCTCCTTTAAAATTTTGCTAATTCTAATCCGCCATTTTAGCCAAAAACGTATAAATTTTGCGGCGCCTTGGATGTGTAAACCTGCTCGCTTTATGCACCACTAAATTTCAGTAGCGTTGGGAGCTGCGCTAATTCGCAGGCGCCTTTTGCCTAGCTCTAATCTCGCTTGCCTTTTTATCCGCTACGCTTCCTAACCGCCCTAAAAAATTTAGTGCGCCTGCTGCGATATTTAGCGCAAAAAGCCCAAATCCTACGCAGCCAAGCTTGAAATTTTGCTTAGCGATTTCGCGTTTGCAGTGGCTGCAAAGCACTGGCTTGCAAGAATTACAAACCTCCGCGCAGCTTGCTGCGCTGGCAGAATCTCGCGCGCTTGCGAAATTACTTGTATCTGAAAAATTTTGCGTATCGGCGAAATTTTGCTCGCTAGCGAAATTTTGCGCACTTGATAAGTCTTGCGTATGCGAAGAATTCCACTCGCTCTTATAATCTTTCACATCCGCAGAATTCTTTTGATTTTCGCAACATTCCATGCTAGAAAAATCTTTAGAATTTTGCTCGCAGGGCGCGAGATTCCACTCGCTTGTTTCGCTTGCTAAATTTACCGAAAAATCTTGCGTATTTTCATCTAAATTTTTAGCCGCGTCTGCATTTTGGGCGCCATAGTCAGCGTTCTCGTTTATGCTAAAATCCATAGCGTTCAAAGCCTCGCTAGTTTGAGCGGAGCTATCTGTTCCACCCTTTAAACTTTGATTTTTCATCTCACGCCTTTGCTTATTTTTGACGCTGCAAGATCTGCTCGCCCGTAGCAGCGTCTATTAACACCTCTTTTTTGCTCATGCCCTGGCGCAGTTTCACTTCGTATGCGGGCTTACCACCGTTACTTTCTAAATCAACCTTGCGAAAATCCCAGCCGGCGTTTACGCTAAGTGCTTTAGCGCGAGCATCTGTGGCACTGATTTTGACCTGCGAATAATCAATTTTACTAGGCTTTAGCTTCTTTTGCGTTTGAGTCTTTAAAATTTCGCCGCTTTGAGCGTCGATTTTGATCTCGTTTTCGCTACCTTCTTTATGCGACTCTATCTCATAGACGAGCCTTCCGTGCTCATCGTCGATTTCTACGCTTTTTATAGTCGCGTCACCAAAGTTTTGCTGCGCGATCCCTATCGCTTGATCGAATGAAACTTTAGCGTCTTTTTCGCTAAAGCTTCCTGCGTTTAATGCGCCCGCAAGGGCGAATGTAGCAGCGAGCGCGCCTAAAGCTTTAAGATTTTTCATCTTTAATCCTTTTGATTTTATTTCCAAATTTTATTTTGGATGGCGCAATTTTAAAATTCCAAGATGAAGCCAAGATGAATACGCGCGGAATTTTAAAATTTCACAAAAATTTTGCTGCGATTTGTGAGATGCGAAGCGCGGAATTTCCGAGCATTTACCAAAACGCCGTAAAATTTCAACTTGAAATTTTATCTCAAGGAACGCTTCGTGCCTAGTTTTTTCAAAAATCCGTCGCAGCAGAAGCTTATTTTTCTAAGCTCGCTTGCTTTTGTGGCATTTTTTAACTTCTCGTTTTTCAAAAATATCATAAATGCCTACGGAATTTCAGGGCTAAATTTTATCTATTTTGTCTGCGACATGGCAGCTTTGATCGCTTTTTTGACGCTATTTTTTACGATTTTTAGCTCGCGCTATACGACCAAGCCGATTTTGATGATATGCTTTTTTATTTCGTCGTTTACGGCGTATTTCATGGATAGCTATAACGTCGTAATCGATTCGGAGATGATCCGTAACGCAGCCCAGACGAACTTTGCCGAGTCAGCGGATCTTTTTAGCCCGAGACTAGCGATTTACGTGCTGGTGTTGGGCATTTTGCCCTGCGCGCTGATTGCTAGCGCGCGCGTTAGCTACCGTCCGCTTAAATTTGAAATTTTAGCTAAGCTCAAAGCGGCGGGCATTTGCATAATAATCATCGCGGCGCTGCTTTTTGGATTTAGCAAATACTACGCGTCGTTTTTCAGAGAGCACAAAATTTTACGCAGCTACGCAAATCCCGGATATTGGATCTACAGCGGCGTTAAATTTGCCGCAAAATCTAAAAAGCAGGGCTCGCAGCCTCTGATACAAATCGCTATGGACGCGCATATCGATAAAAATTCCACAAGTCCAAAAAAACTCGTCGTCGTAGTCGTAGGCGAAGCGGCGAGAGCGGATAGATTTTCGCTAAACGGCTACGAGCGGGATACTAATCCGCTACTAGCCAAAGAGCAGGGCGTCGTAAGCCTAAGCAATACCCATTCTTGCGGCACTTCGACGGCGCAAAGCGTGCCGTGCATGTTTTCGCTGCTAAATCGCGATGAATTTAGCGTCGAAAAGGCTGCGGAGGAGCAAAACGTATTGGACATACTAAACCGCGCTGATGACATGGCGATTTTGTGGCGCGATAACAATTCCGATTCCAAAGGTGTGGCGCTGCGCGTAAAATATCAGGATTTTAAAATTCCGCAAAATAATCCGATCTGCGACGTAGAGTGCAGGGACGAGGGGATGCTTGCGGGGCTTGATAAATTTGTCGCCGAAAACGCGGGCAAAGATGTATTAATCGTGCTGCATCAGATGGGCAATCACGGGCCTGCGTATTTTAAGCGCTATAAGAAAGAATTTGAAAAATTTAGCCCCGTTTGCCGCGATAACGAGCTTGAAAACTGCTCGCAACAAGAAATTTCAAATACCTACGATAACGCGATTTTATACACGGATTATTTTTTAAGCAAAGTTATAAATTTTTTAAAGCCGTATTCTAAGACGCACGAAACGGCGATGATCTATATGAGCGATCACGGCGAGAGCCTCGGCGAGGGCGGCGTTTATCTGCACGGCATGCCCTATCTTTTTGCTCCCGAGGCGCAAAAGCATATCGGCGCTATCGTTTGGCTAGGTGAGGGAAAAATGCGCGAAAGATACGATCTGAGCGTACTTAAATCGCATAAGGATGACGCTTTTTCGCACGATAATCTTTTTCACACGCTGCTTGGAATTTTTGAAGTAGATAAAAAGGCATATAACAAAGAGTTGGATATTTTAAGCGGAGTGA
>CAUSBF010000157.1:0-4583 GCA_963529595.1 uncultured Campylobacter sp. | reverse complement strand
GCTTAGACTTTGGGATAAAAAGCTCGTCGAGCGAGTCGTCCTGGCGGTGAAAAAGATCGCCGTAAATTTTTAATCGTAAAACGATCGGTCGGCACTATCTTTAAATTTAGTCCGAAATTGTAATTTTTCTTGTCGTTGGCCTTTTCTCCGTTTAGATCGTTGATGATCCAGCCGTCCTCTTTGGACGCCGAGCCGTTTAAGCCTAAAAATAGTTTATCATCAATCAGCGCGCCGCTGGTTTCAAAAAGACCTAGCATGTATTTGTGCGAGCCGTATTCGGCGCCGACGCTACCGCTCCATTCGTTAGTCGGTTCTTTTAAAACGATATTAATGATGCCGCCGATTGAGTCTTTGCCGTAGATCGCACTGCTAGGACCTCGCAAAACCTCGACGTGATCGATATTTGTAACGGGGATATAGGCTGCGTCTTTGTTACTTTGCGCCACGCCGCCGACATAGACCGTGACGGGGTTAGAACTCGTATATATTGAAGGATTGAGTCCTCTAGTACTGATGCCCTCGTACATCCCGCCCACACCGGTAATGTTTGGCATAGTTTTTACCAGCTCCTCGACGTTTTTGACTTCTCGTTCTTGTAGCTCAGTATCACTTACGACGCTGATACTTTGTGGCACATCCTTTAAATTTTCACTTATTTTGTTTGCGGTAACTTCTACTTCGCCGAGATTTACGCTTTGTTTAGTTTGTTTGTCGGCTATGGCTGGATTTGTGGCGCTTAATAAAAGTAGGGTAGCTGCAGCTTCAGAGAGAGAGAGAGAGAGAGTAAAAACTTTCAAAATTTAACTCCTAAAATCTGATAAAATTTTCGCGTTATTATATCAGATGAGATAATCATTGTCAATACTATTACAATATTAAATTAATGTAGAATATAAGTATGATTTATATTGAATTTAATGTTGCAAATTTAGATACAAAATAGGGCAATACAATAAACTTATTATAATTTAAATAAATACGTCCATAAAAATTTATGGAAAAATGATGCTAAATTAATAAAATCAAAAAATTCATTTTTATAAATCGTTTACTACATAGAAATCATTAATAGGAAAATATATATCAGTAGTTCATCATTTTTCAATTTTTTGGAGCAAAAACACTATAATTCTAGGTATTCTATATTGAAAACTATAATTTTCAAGTAAAAATCTAATACAAAATTCACGCATAATTATATGAATAATTTCATGTATTTTTGATTCATTCGGTGCTTATTTGGAAGGACTTTTTCATAAATATATATTTAGCGTGACTTCAAATGAAATCAACAGGACGATATGTTTTTGCAAGAATTAAAATAGATAATATCTGAAATTGGACAGAAATGAAATTTTGCTTATAAGAAAGGAGTTAAATTAAAATATAGGAAGTTTTTCGCCTAAAAATGCCCTCTTTTATTCAATAACCAGGCGCATTAGATACATATCCTCGCCGTCGATTACGCTGATTTCGGAGCTTTTGCAGTGCGGGCAAGAAAAGTCGTTCTGCGTCAAATCTCCGCTAAAACCGCAGTTTTTGCATTTTACGACGATTTCTTGGGTGTGGATGATGAGATCCGCATTTTCGCATACGGTGCCTGCACGAAAGACTTCATAGCAGTTTTGCAGATAATGCGCTTCCACGCCGCTTAGTCGCCCTATTTTTACGTGCAGTTCCCTTATCTGCGGACTTTTCGAACTAAGTGTACTGTAAGACGCCTGTGGATTTACATCTAAATTTTTATAAAAATCGTCGTTTTCGTCGTTCGAGTTAGTATCCGCAATGCCCGTATTTTCGGTATTTTTAAGGCCTATGTTAGTATTCGCGGAATTCGCATTTTCATTGGCTGTATCGGCGATGTCACAGCGATTTTTATTGCCCTGCTCGGTTGCGCCTTTTTTCTTTGCTTTTTCAGCGTTTAGCGCCTTTTCACATAGCGACACAAGATCCGCTACGATCGATAGTTCATGCATTTTTCCCTCTAAATTTTACGGTCGCGCCGTATTTATACGAAATTTTGTTGTAAATTTAAAAACGTGCTTTGAAATTTAGGCTTAAATTTGCCGAATTTGCCGAATTTGCACGCAAATTTAACAAATCCGCGGCAGTAGCTCACCCTTCGGAAGCTCCAAAAATCGCTGCGAGCCGTAGGCGTTTTGTAAAATTACTCGCCCTTTTGCCGCATGCGGAGTTTGAAATTGTCCCGCCCTATTTTCTGACGCTGCGTCCATAACGCTCGCGCCCGTAAATTCATCCCGTGCACTAAGCTTAGACGTTAAAGCACCATTAAATTCGCCTTTGTCGTATCCTGCTTCGCGCACCTCGCCGATGATTGCGGCGTTTGCGTCAAATTCGCGCAGTATTTCAAGCGCCCTAGCTGCCTCAGCGTCATCTTCTACGATCGCTACGAAAGTGCCCTCGTTTGCAAGCTCGTATGGCTCAAAGCCCAGCAGCTCGCACACGCCCACTACTTCGTCGCTGATTTTGATATCCTCTTCACGCACCAAAAATTCAAGCCCGCTGGAGCTTGCAAATTCGTTCAAAACCGCGCTGAGCCCGCCGCGCGTCGCATCTCGCATCGCCTGGATTTTCACGTCTTGCGAGATCAGCTTTTCGACCGCAGCGCAAAGCGGTTTGCAGTCGCTTTGCAGCTCGCTGCTTAGCGCGATCTCGTCGCGTGCCGCGAGTATCACCGCCCCGTGCCGCCCGATGTCGCCGCTAAGCAGGATTTTTGCGCCCGCTTTGATGTTTTGTACGCGCGCAGGTCGCAAAACACGGCCGATGCCGCTAGTGTTGATGAAAATTTTATCGCATTTGCCGCGCGGCACGACCTTTGTGTCGCCGCAAACGATACGAACGCCGCAGCTTCGCGCAGTGCTTGCCATCGAGTCCAAAATGCGTCGCAGCTCGCTTAGGCTAAGCCCCTCCTCGATGATGAGCGCGCAGCTTAAAAACAGCGGCTTCGCGCCCACCATCGCAAGGTCGTTTACGGTGCCGCAAACGGCGATCTTGCCGATGTCGCCGCCGTTAAAAAACAGCGGCGTGACGACGAAACTATCGGTGCTGAAAGCTAGTTCGCCGCCGAAACTCGCAGAATTTAAAGTAGAGCTCGGCGTCGTGCGATCAAAACCAGCCCCGGCGTCTAAATTTAGTATCGCGCTGTCGTTGTTCGCGCGTAAAATTTCATTATCAAACGCCGCAAAGATCGTCTCGTTGATGAGCCTATTCATCTCCTCGCCGCCGCCGCCGTGGCTTAAAAGTATAGTTTCGTTCAAATTTTTCCTTTTCACTCGGTTTTAAATTTATAAGCCCGTATTTTTGCAGCCGAACAAGCCGTGCCGCTACGGTGCCGCGCAAAATTTTAAAGCAAATTTAATGCAACGATTCCGCTTCGGTTAAAATTTTAAAGTACGACTTGTTTTTAAAATTTACGCTCTGCTAGCCGGATACCGCGCGCAAAATTTAGCCCGCGTTTTTGACGTCGCCGTATTTGAAATACGCCGCGCATGCGCCTTCGCTTGAGACCATGCACGATCCTATCGGGTTTTGCGGCGTACAGTGCTTGCCGAAAACCTTGCAATCATAGGGGCTTTTTTTGCCGCGCAAAATTTCGCCGCAGATACAGGCCTTGCTCTCGGGAGCGCTCTGTACGCTGCAATCAAACTGCACCCTGGCATCCAGCGCCGCGTACTGCGGGCGCAACTTCATGCCGCTTTTTGGAATTTCGCCGAACCATCGCCACGGAAAATCGCAAATTTCAAAATATTTATCTATCAAATTTTGCGCTTTTTGGTTGCCGCCCTCTTTTACGACGCGCTCGTATTCGTTGAAAACCTCGTAGGTGCCGGCGTTTTGCTGCTCGACCAAATTCAGCACGCCCGCCATTATATCAAGCGGCTCAAACCCGCTTACGGCGATCGGTTTTTTGTAATCCCGCGCGATGCTCTCGTAGACCTTCGCGCCGGTGATCACGCTTACGTGGCTAGGCCCCAAAAACGCGTCTATTTGCACGTCTGCGTCGTCGAGGATCGCTCGCACGGGCGCGGGCACCGTAACGTGGTTGATGTGAAAAAAGAGATTTTTTAGCCCCAAACCCAGCGCTTTATCGATCAGCACGGCGCTCATTGGCGTCGTCGTCTCAAAGCCGATCGCAAAAAATATCACCGTTTTTTGCGGATTTTCCTGCGCGATCTTTATGCAATCAAGCGGGCTATAAAGCGCTCTGATGTCGTGCCCCTCGCCGCGCAGCTTCTGCAAGCTGGTGCGAGAGCCCGGTACGCGCAGCATGTCTGCTAGAGTGCAAAAAATACTCTGCGGCATCGCGGCGAGCTTGATCGCCTCGTCGATGCGACTGCGCGGCATCACGCACACCGGACAGCCGGGACCGTGGATAAATTTGATATTTTTGCCGACTAGGCTCGGAAGGCCGAATTTCATGATCGAGTGCGTGTGTCCGCCGCAAATCTCCATAATGTTTAGCGGCTTTTTGCTTTTAGAAATTATCAGCTTGCTAAGCGCTAAAATCAGCTCCTTATCCCTAAAATCCTTGATTAGATCCATTATTTACCTTAAATTTTACG
>CAUSBF010000156.1:0-4619 GCA_963529595.1 uncultured Campylobacter sp. | reverse complement strand
CCCTAAAGGCACTCCGGATCTATCCGCGACGCAGCAAGCGAGCGTGCCGCAGGTATCAAAAAGAATGTATTTTATGATCTTTACGATGCCCGCAGCGGGCGCCAAATACGCCGACGTGCCCAGTAGCTCGCCGATCTGCGCGCCGGCGCGTTTGGTATTTTGCACCGCGCGCTCGAAAATTTCATCCGAAATTTCAAATCCCAGCTCGTTTTTAAGCGCGATCATCTCTTCGCTATGCGGGCCCACGATCGCGCTTCTCATCGATGAAATTTCCTTGCCGCTCGCTCGCGCGAGTTCAAATTTAAGCCGCGCGCCGTCTAGCTCGCCCGCCATGCCGATGACGCGCTCTTTTGCAAACCCGCTAGCCTGCAGCGCCGCATAAACCATCATATCAAGTGGATTGGTAACGACGATGATGATGGAGCTAGGCGCGTATTTTGCGGTATCTCGCGCGCATTGCGCGACTATGGCGGCGTTGCTGCCAAACAGCTCCTCCCTACTCTGCCCCGCCTTTCTTGCGCGCCCCGCCGTGATCACAACGATGCCTGCGTCCGCTATGTCGCCGGGCTCCGTGCTGCCGCTTATGCGCAGGTCGCGCTCGTAAACAGCCGCCGTATGGGCTAGATCGAGTGCCTTGCCGCGCGCGATCTGCTCTACCGTATCCACAAGCGCGATGCTATCTATCTTTTGGCTCAAAGAATCGCTTACGATAAGATCGTTCGCTACCGCTGCGCCGATGTTTCCCGCGCCGAATATCGCTATTTTCATTGTTATCTCCTAAATACCAGCCCGCATTTTTATGACTGCGGGAGTTTAAATTTTAAAATTTAAAGACGAAATTTCGTTTTTAAATTTTAAGCCGAAGCGACCTTAAATTTTACCTTTGCGCCTTTACGTTGCGCTCGTGCTCGGCTTGCGTGCGCGCAAAATCGTGAAGTCCCGTTTTTTTGTTTCGCATAAAATACAGATACTCGCTCTTTGCGGGCGCCAAAGCAGCGCGTATCGCATCGCGAGAGACCACGCACACGGGCTCTTTGGGAAGTCCGTCGTTGAGGTAGGTATTGTAGTGGCTGGTGTCGGTGCGGATGCGCTGCGGAGTGATCTTGACGTGCGAAAACTCGCCGTAATTCAGCGTGCCGTCCATCTGAAGGCGCATATTTTTGGCCAAGCGATTGTCGATGACGGAGGCTACGAGGGGCATCTCATCTGCGTTTGCGGCTTCTTTTTGAATGACCGAGGCCTTGATCAGCACCTGTTTCCACGCCGTGGCGTTATAATCGCCGATAAGCTCGCGCGACAAGTCTTCGTGGAATTTTTGCGCGCTTGAGACGAGGTGGTCGATGATATTTTTTTCGCTTTCGTTTTTACCTATTTTATAGGTTTCGGGAACCAAAAAGCCCTCGTAAAACGGCGCCGTGGCGTTGTATTCGCGCTCAAGCTCACTAAAGCTTAGCCCGCGATCTTTCACAAGCTGTTTTAAAAACACGATCGTAGTCTCTCCCGGGATCAGCTTGATCTCGTTCATCACGGGCTTTGCGACGCTTAGCTCATACAAAAATTGATATTTGGGCAAATTTTCGCCGCTAAGCTCCAGTTCGCCGGTTTTTGCGCCGCCGTAAAAAGAAAGCAGTCTCGCATCAAATTTCGTAAATTTTGGATAGCTCTTTGAGAGTTGCGATAAAATTTTCGTTGAGCTGCCCTGGCCTATCTGCACGGTTGTCGCGTTGCCGACGCGCTCGTGTAGATCAAAGCCCACGGCCAAAAGTAAAATAGCCGCAAGCTCGATACAAACGCACGCCGCTTTGATGAGCTTTATAAAGAATTTCATGCATTCCTTTCAAAATTTAGCTGAAATTATAGGCAAATAAGCCAAAATTTTGAATAAATTTCATATTATAAGCGCAGTTTTTCGGCACGCTCGATTTGGTTTTGAGCGTAGCTTTTTAATGGGACGATGATGTATAAATTTTTAGCTAGATTTTTTCTTACTCTTACTATACTTTTTATAATCTGCGCGGTAGGCCTAAAGCACGGTATTGCGATTTCACAGCTGGACGTGGGCTTTGCAAAGCTTGAGGGGTTTTATCTCAAGCTAAATAAAGGTCTCGTGCTGCGCATCAAAAATCTTGAAATTACGCAAAATAATACACAAAATTTAGAGCAAAATTCCACCGATCTGCGCACGCAAAGCGAGAAAATTTTGGAATTTAGCAAAAAAATCTCACTCATCAACTCCTTTTTTGAAGAGATTGACGTGCAAAATTTGAAGATCAAGGGCGAAAGTCTAAAGCTAAAATACAAAAGCGACGTTTTTTACGCCGACACGCGGTTTTTTAGGCTAAACTCGCAGATCACGCCGAGCGCAAACGGGCTGAACTTCGATCCGATCGAGCTTGAACTAAATGATTTTAATCTCACTCTGCACGGCACGGCGCGAGCAAATTTCAGAGCCGATACGTATGATTTTAACGGCACCTTCGCTTCACACGAGATCGCAGGCGAGCTTGACGTGCACAATATCGGCTCACAGCTAAATATCGAGATAAACCGCGCCTCGGCCTTGAGCCTGAAAAATTTTATGAATGAGCTGGGCGCACTTACGGGACTAAATCCTCTTGCGAACGAGTGGATCTACGGCAAGGCGGTCGCGCAAAACTACTACATCGAAAACCTCCACGCCAAAATTGATCTGAAAGATCCGCGCCCGATCGCCGAAAACGTCAGCGCCACGGCTTACGCGCAGGATCTTACGATAAAATTTCAACCGCAAATCGAAGCCGTAACGGTGAAAGACGCCAACATCACGCTCAAAAACGATTATCTAAATTTCACGCTAAATGAGCCTAAATTTAAAGGCAAAAGCCTGGAGGGAAGCGGCGTGCGTATCGGCGGACTTTTTGAAGAGAGGCCGATCGTATATCTGGATCTGCGAACTAAAGAGAGTTTGGGCAAGGACCTTGTGGATATTTTGCAAAGCTACGGCATAGACGAGCCTGTATATCCGCTAGGCGGCGGGATCGATGCGCGCGTGCTGATAGACGTGGATGTCGAAAAGGAAAGCGCTAAGGTCGATGCGAATGTGACGCTAAAAGACGCTGATCTGATGATTTCTAAAGCGAAATTTCACTCCAAAGCCGCGCGGGTGCACATCACCGAGAAAAAAATAGATATCAAAGACGCAAATCTGCAAAATGAAATTTTTAACGCCACTGCAAGCGGCAGTATCGATATCGCCACGCGCAAGGCTAAATTTAATGGCACAATCCATAGCTTTAATCTCTCCCCGAACGGCAAAGAAATTTTAAAATTTGGTGACGCGCGAGATAATATAAGCCTTGATTTTAGCGGCAAAGCGCCGGTGCTGAGCTCGCAATTTTTAGGCGCGAAGATGAGCTTCGGCGAGCGGATCGAGATTAGCTCGCCCGATATTAGCGGAATTTTGCCCTTTTCCAAGACGCTTAAAAACGCTGGCATTAGCGGCGGAGACCTTAAAATTTTAACCAGCGATTTTACAAACTTAGATATCAGCAGCAACAATCTCATCTTTGATTTCGGTCTGCTGAACAAGGACGGCAGAGCTTACAAAAACGACTCTTTCGCGCTTCGGGTGCGCGGGGGCGATCTGGACGGCTCTAGCGGAAGCGGTAAAATTTCTCTTAAAATCAACAAAGGCGGCAACTTCGTCTCTTTAAAAGACGTGGACGTCGCGATCAATACGAGCGTGCAAACCAGCGAGTTTAATAGCGGCACAAAGGAGCGCTCGCCGATAAATTTCAGCGGGCAAAACTCTTCCATCGTGCTATCCGATCTAAATAAAACGCTTAAATTTACGCACTTTAACGGCGTGCTGGACGGCAAAAATATGAATTTAAACGCAAGCTTTAAACGCGGCGACGTGAAGTTGATCTTTAAAAAGAGTTTGCTTCAAATTTTTGCGCAAAACATCAGCGGCGAGGCACTTAATCAATTTCTGGGCTCGCAGAGCTTCGACGGAGGAGTATTTACGCTAAAAGCAAGCGGCATCGATCCGCGCAACTACCGCGGCGAGATCAACGTGCAAAACACCTATCTGAAGGACTACATCATCTATCAAAGGCTGCTTAGCTTTATAAACTCCGTGCCGTCGCTACTTACGTTTAAGACGCCCGATTTCAACGATCGCGGCTTTAGCGTGCAGAAGGGCAAAATTTACTTTCGCCGCAGCGGCGATAAAATTTACATAAACGCGATGAACTTTACCGGCAGTAGCGCAGACATCGCGGGTAACGGCGAAGTGGATATGAAAAGCGGCGCGCTGAATATCGATCTGGAGCTTAAATACCTCAAAGACGCAAGCTCGATAATCTCAAAAATCCCGCTGCTAAATCATATCATCTTAGGCGAAAACAACACGATCTCCACGATCATCGAGATTCGCGGCACGACAAAAAAGCCCACCTACTCGACCGGCGTTGCGACCGACGTGCTAAAAACGCCGTATAATCTCATCAAAAACACGCTGATGCTGCCGTTCGTGATCTTCAAAGAAGAGGAAAAGAAATGAAAGTCCCGCTCGATTATAAGGATAGCTTTGAAAAATCGCTGCTGTTTTGGCTCGTAAAATTCGTACGCTACAAGCT
>CAUSBF010000155.1:0-4659 GCA_963529595.1 uncultured Campylobacter sp. | reverse complement strand
GTATTAACCTGCGCAGATGCGATTTTACTCGCGTATTCAAAATACCCGAGCTTTTGCCCCAGCACCGCAATAGGCGCCTTTTCGCCGCCTGCTCGTCCGTAAATTTTAGCGCCCACCTTGCAAAGCGGATCCGCAACGCGCCTCATTGGGCGCTCGCTTAGATACCGATCGCCGCACAGCACGAAAAAGCCCTCGCATCCCGCCAAAAAGCCCATAAATAGCCGCATCGCCGTACCCGAGTTGCCGCAATCAAGCGGAACGTTAGGCTCTTTGATAGCGGCGGGAGGAGTGATCAGAATTTCGCCCTCTACGCGCTGCACGCAAGCGCCCAAAAGCTCCACTATTTTTAGCGTATTTAGCGTATCCTCGGCGGCTAGATAGTTTGAAATTTTACTCGTCCCCTCCGCTAGCAGCGAAAAGATCGCCGCACGGTGCGAGATTGATTTATCCGCGGCGATGTTTGAAATCTCCGCCCGCAAAGGGCTCGCTTGCGCAAAAATTCTCATCTAAGCCCAAGCCCCAGTTCGCTGCTAAGCGCGGCTAAAATTTTATCGGTAAAGCCCGCGACTTCCTCGTCGCACAGCGTTTTTTGAAGGTCTTGAAATACAAGTCTGATCGTCAGGCTCTTTGAATCGCCCAGGCTTTCGTCGCCGTAAAGATCGCTCGGGATAAGCTCCTTTAGCGCCTCGATTTTAAGGGCGTCTATACACTGCTTAATCTGCTCGAAGCGCATTCCGCTCGGCACCAAAATACTTAGATCGCGCGATACGCTAGGGAACTTCGAATAAGCGTCCGCTACGATATTTTTAAATTTAAGCTTGGAAAAATCGATCTCGCACAGATAGCTTTTATCCAGATCGCGCCCTGCTTCTACGGCGTAATCCACGCGCCCGATAAAGCCCACTATTTCGCCGCGCTGCTCGATCTGAGCTTGCTCGAATTCACTTAAAAATTTCAAATTTTCGCCGGGCAGCCTGACCTTAAATTTACCGATGACGCTTTGGATTAAATTTGCAAAATACAAAAAATCGACTGCGGCGGGTTTTGCGCCGACAGCGATAGAGGGCTCCGCCTTTAATCCGCTAGCGATAAAGCCCAGTCTTAGACTCTGTTTGCCGTCCGCATCAAAGACCTCTCCTAGCTCAAAAAGCTTGACGCTTCTGCGAGAATTCTTTAAATTTCGCTCAGCAGACTCCAGCAGATGATTAATCAGCGTCGGTCTTAGCGCGTCCAGCTCTCCATTTATCGGATTTAAAATTTTAACCTTGCACGGCGCAAAGCCTAAGCTTTCCAGCGCTTTCCCGTCGTCAAACACATAATGCACGCACTCGAAAAATCCTACTGCTGCCGCCTTGCTACGAAGCTTACGTCCATTACATAAGCTTACGTAGGTATCGTTTAGGCGGTTTTTCTCGTAGAAGCTTAGCGGCGCGGCGGCGATATTGTCGATACCCACGATACGCACGATCTCCTCGCACACGTCGTGAGAATTTACGATATCGTGGCGGAAAGGCGGCACCTTGGCGGTGATAAGATCGGCTTCGACGCCCACATCAAAGCCCAGCCTTTTTAAAATTTTAACGATCTTATCGCGCGGAATTTGCGCGCCGATCATTGAGTTTATCTCTTTTTCGCTAAAGCCCACAATAAGCGGCTCCAAAGCATTTGAAATCTTTTGTGTGCCCGCATATAGGCTCACGGCTTTATTTTTAAGTAGCAATCTAAATAGCAGATCTAGCCCCAGCCTAAGCTTTGGCTCGCTGCCTCTGCTTGAGCGATACACGTGCTCGTCGCCTTTTAGGCTTTTATTTTCGTTTACTGCTTTGGCGATAATTAGTGGCGCGGTGTAGTTTGCCTCTAATAGCACCACTTTGCTACTGCAACACGCCTTTAGCTCCGCGTCTTGGCAAATCCCTGCTACGCTAAGCAATCTCTTGCCCGCATAAACGCCGAACTCGCCGTTTGGCATAGGCTTTATGTCAAGCGCTACCTTGCCATCTGCGGAAGCGATCTTTTCAAAATCATAAGCGCGCAGCAATACTCCGGTAGAGTGAGTAGCGTAGTTGATGAAATTTTGCACCGCGCAGCTTTGCAAAATACCAACGCTTGCAAGACGCAAGGTCTGCTTTAAATTTAACTTCAGCTCGCCTTTGATCTCATAAGCTCGAAAAGCAAATTTAGCGCTTACCTCATCGCTTGCACGCACGCTTAAAATTCTACCGATACCAGGCGCTCCGTCGGCATCTTCAAACTCGTGCTTTTCCTTTAGCGGCAGATCAAGCGCTGCGCCTAGATCGCGCGCTATGCCTAAGATGCTAAGGCAGTCGCCGCGATTAGCGGTAAGCTCGATCTCGATAAGATCGTCGTTAAAAATTTCATACTCGCGCAGCTCCTTGCCCAGCACGAGCTCGCCGATACTGCTATCAAGCACCATAATGCCGTCATTCGTCTTGGCAAGCCCAAGCTCGGTTGCCGAACAGATCATGCCAAAGCTCTCCACGCCGCGAAGTTTGGCCGGCTTGATCTCAAGGCCGCTAGGCAGCACGGCGCCGATTAGGCTAACTGCGACGTGTTGCCCTGCCTCGACGTTTTTCGCGCCGCAGACGATCTGCAGGCTCTGCTTACCGACATCAACCTCGCAGACATTTAGATGATCGGAATTCTCGTGACGACGCTTACTTTTTACGAGTCCTACGACGACGCCTTTAGGAAGTGAAATTTTATCGTGAGCGTCAACCTCAAGACCGATGGAATTTAGCGTAGAAAGCAGCTTTTCGCTTGAAATTTCGCTTATGTCGATCCACTCTTGCAACCAATTTCTCGTTATTATCATTTAAACTGCTCCAATAATCTAATATCGCCTTCAAATAGCGAGCGCAGATCGGGGATACCATGTAGCAGCATCGCGAAGCGCTCGACGCCGAGCCCGAATGCGTATCCGCTGACGTTTTTCCAGCCCACCGCTTTAAAGACGTTAGGATCGACCACGCCGCTGCCTAGCACCTCGAGCCAGCCTGTCTGCTTACAGACGCGACATCCGTGGCCGTGACAGAAAATACAGCTGATATCGACCTCGGTGCTAGGCTCCGTAAACGGAAAGAAGCTCGGGCGGAAGCGCACCTTTACGTCTCCAAACATATAGCGCAAAAATTCCTCTAAAACGTATTTTAAATTTGCAAAGCTCACCCGATCGCCCTGCTCGACTACGAGACCCTCCACTTGATGAAACATCGGCGTGTGGGTTAGATCCATATCGCGGCGAAAGACCGCGCCCGGGGCGATCATACGCACCGGCGGAGCTTTAAATTTCTCCATTGTGCGGATCTGAACGCCGCTGGTGTGCGTGCGTAGCAGCCGCCCATCATTTAGATAAAACGTATCTTGCATATCGCGCGCAGGGTGGTATTTGGGTAAATTTAGCGCCTCGAAATTATGGAAGTCATCCTCGATGAGCGGGCCGCTTTCGACGCTGAAATTTTGCGCGATGAAGTAATCTATGATCTTATCCATCGTCTCCATCACCGGATGCAGCGCGCCGCAGCTTACGTTTTCGTTAAAAAGCGTGACGTCGATTGCTTCATTTTTCATCGCCTCTTTTTGCTCCGCCTCTTCCAAGCTCGCCCTCTTTGCGGCGATGAGCTCGCTGAAATAATCGCGCTTTTCATTCGCGCTTACGGCAAGCTCTTTTTTCTGCTCGGGCGCTGCGGATTTGAGCTCGGCAAAAAGCGCCGTTATGATGCCTTTTTTGCCGAAAAGCTCCAAGCGCACGGCTTCCAGCTCGCTTAAGCTCGATGCGGCGTCGATTTTTGCTTTAATCTCTTGCAAATTCTATCCTTGTGGTTAAATTTAATGGCGCGATTGTAGTTAAAATTTGATAAAAGCTAGGTAAATTTGCGTGTTTGGATTTTTTGGCTATAATCGCGGCTAAATTTCAACCCTCATAAAAGGATCTAAAATGAACGTCTTCGAAAAGATCGTAAAAGGCGAAATCCCGTGCAACAAAGTGTTAGAGAACGATGAATTTTTGGCTTTCCACGACATCAACCCAAAAGCGCCGATCCATATCCTGGCGATCCCTAAGAAATGCTACGAAAACTTCCAAGTAACGCCTCCTGAAGTGATGAGCAAAATGAGCGCTTTTATCCAAGAAGTAACTCGCAAAATGGGGCTTGATAAGAGCGGATACCGTCTCGTTTGCAACTGCGGCGAAAACGGCGGACAGGAGGTAATGCATTTGCACTTCCATATCCTGGGTGGAATGAAGCTACCGTGGGACCGCGTAAGCGACCGCAATACCGAAGAGAATTTTTAAGGCTAGAGCCTAATTCTATAAAAACCAAAATTCCGTGAAATTGTAAAATTTTACGGAATTTGCGAAATTCTTTGAAATTTTTAAAATTCCGCTTCATTTATAAGCACCGAGATTTTAAAAATAATCAAAATAGTAAAACTATAAGCTAAAATTTATCATCAGATACTAAAGAGCAATATAAAATTTATCACAAACTAGCTCTTAGCAAATGCTGTTTTTTAGCTACAAAGCCTTGGCTTTTAGAATTTTTACGGCTACGAAATTTGAAATCGGCAAGGAAATTTTAACAACGCGGCAAAATTTTAAATGAAACCGAGCTTTATAAAAAGAGTTATGCTTTTACATGG
>CAUSBF010000154.1:0-4699 GCA_963529595.1 uncultured Campylobacter sp. | reverse complement strand
TATGAATTTATTTCTAAAAGAACTCTAAAATCTCAAAGTCGTACGATGGAGATTTTATATATTCTAGAATGCTTAATTATATTTTTTGCGGTTTGTGCGTTTTCGTTCGATAAAAGGTTATTTTTATATATTGCTATTTCGGGCGCTATCACAGTACCAAGATCATTTCTATATAATCTTTTGCAAAGTGTAAATGAGATAAAAAAGTCAATACTCGTTTTGTTTATAGAAAGAATTTTTGTCTTATCATCTATAGCAGCAGTTTATTTCGTGGATTTCGATAAAGCTAAATTTTTAATATTTTCATTTATTTTTGCCAGATTTATATCGCTTGTTTATATTTGTTTTTTATGTAGGGATCTTTTTAAAGTAAAGATGGCTCCTTTTACAGATAGCTTATTTTATATATATAAAAATATGCGAATAGGTATAAAATTAACAATTTCTACGCTTTGTAATATATTTTTAATATTTATTGCAAGATCTATGATTGCATGGAAATTTAGCATCGTTTTATTTGGTAAAATTTCACTTATATTGTCGTTACTAAATTTTGCTCTATTTTTTATCAATGCATTCTCGGCGATCTTATTCCCGATATTACGAACTAAAAAAGCTTGCGAACAAAACGGAATTTTTAAAATTTTAGATGATGGACTATCAATCATATTTGTATTTTTATTTCTATTTGCATATCCTGTAGAAGTTCTACTGGGCGCTTGGCTACCTAAATATGCGGACGTTTTAAATTATATGCCGATAATTTTTACGATATTGCTATGCGAAGGTAAGACGCTCCTTCTTACTAATTCATATTTTAAGGCATTACGCAAAGAAGGACAAATGCTTCGTATAAATTTAATTTCTTTGATTATATTTTCAGTATTTATTGGATTTATTGTATATTTTTGCAATGATATATTTATCATACTGTTTTGCCTGTTTTTATCTCTTTTTGCCAAATATATCGCATTGAGTTATGGTCTGAAAAAATTTATAAAAAGTGTAAATTTTTGCAATATTGGTGCGGAATTTTTTTGCAGTATTTGTTTTATTGCTATATCTCATATATTGCCTGGCATCTACGCGTTTTGCTCAATAATAGTAAGTTTTATAGTTTTA
This sequence comes from uncultured Campylobacter sp., assembly GCA_963529595.1. Classification (GTDB taxonomy): domain Bacteria; phylum Campylobacterota; class Campylobacteria; order Campylobacterales; family Campylobacteraceae; genus Campylobacter_B. The sequence goes on along the minus strand of CAUSBF010000154.1, from coordinate 3,577 downwards.
ATTGTATTAAAAAGGGAAAATTTTATTCAATTACTTAAATTTATACAAACGATATAAATCTGAAAATATTGCTATGGGTAATAATTATATCTTTTTCGATGTAGCCTTTTGTATTTTCATAAATTTTGCTTAAATTCAAATTTTTCAAAGAAACTTTATTATATACTTCCCGTTCACTTTAAAAAAAGGACGACCATGCCAAAGATGAAAAGCGTGCGCGGTGCCGTCAAGCGTTTTAAAGCGGGCAAAAACAAGATCAAAAGAGGCTCGGCGTTTCGCAGCCACATTTTGACGAAGATGTCTCAAAAACGCAAGAGGAATTTGCGCGAAGCCCAATACGTCGATTCTACGAACGTATCTGCGGTTAAAAAAATGCTTTGCAGATAGTGCAAAGTTAGTTTTTGACGAAAGTCATTCAAACTCCCCTAAATTTATGGATTTTAGGGCAAGATCCCGAAAGGGACGCCGATTAAGAAAGGATTAATATGGCAAGAGTAAAAACGGGCATCGTTAGACGCCGCCGTCATAACAAGGTGCTAAAGCTTGCGCGCGGATTTTATAGCGCAAGACGCAAACATTTCAGAAAGGCGAAAGAGCAGCTAGAGAGAAGCCTCGTTTACGCCTTCCGTGACAGACGCGCGAAAAAACGCGATTTCCGCAGACTTTGGATAGTGCGCATCAATGCAGCTTGCAGGCTAAACGACATCAGCTATTCTAAATTTATAAACGGACTTAGAAAAGCGGGCATCGAGCTTGATAGAAAAATTTTAGCAAATATGGCTATGAACGATGCCGAAGCTTTCGCAACCGTCGCGAAGAAGGCAAAAGCAGTATTAAAATAAGCTTTAAAATTTGGCCGTCTTAAGGCGGCTAAATTCTTAAATTTCGACAAAGCTTTTAATTTTAAAAGCGCGTCTGCAAATTTGTCGAAATTTAAGAATTTGGGTAATTTTATTTGAGGCGGTGCAGAATGCTAAAGCCTTTGAAAAAATCGTATCTCTTGCGCTTGTCGGTGCAGCAGGGTTCGGCTATGCGAGCGAGCAGAATTCCTGGAGCTATGCAAACGCGCAAAAATCACCTTCCAACAATACTTCCCGTTCCGATGTAATGAGCGCTGCGGATAGCTTGGGCGCGAAATTAAGCAGGCGCGACGCGGCTAGCGATAACTTCGCGAGCGACGAGTATGAAAACTCATTTCGTATCAAGCTCGAGTACGCAAGAGGCTTTGCTAAAAAGGGCTCATATTCGGGCAGGCTTAATAATCAACGCGTTATGATGCCTGCATTTCGCTGGACGGGCAATAGCGGCGTAAATGCCGAGTTTTGGAACGGCATTACCAATATAGGCGGCGCGCTGGTTCCTTATGTGGCTTTCGGCTCTTACGAGGCGGCGATACCGGGCGATCAAACTACGCAATATCTGGTCAGAAGAGAAGAAGACGCAGTTCAGATGAAGCGAAATATCGCGGCGGGCATATCAAATTTAGGCTATACTTATACCAAAAATTCTACTAGAAATCTAAATTTAGTCTATGCCGATATCGATAATTTCGTAAATTTCTATGGCAGAGAAAATATCGCAGGATACTTTATCGACGAGGTTAATACCGAAAACAATCCCGCAACTATCGCCTACAATTATATCAAGACTAAATATCCGGGAATGCTTGTTTTGGCGAACAACGGCTGGGGCGTGCGCGACGCCATAGCTTCTTATGCGGGCGTTTGGATGCTGCAAGAGGTGAGCGCGGATGAGTATATAAACCACTATCGTCCTAGAACCTCGGAATTTGAAAAAGACCCTGCAAACTCCTCTAAAATTTTGCATGTCATATACAACGCAAGACCAGATCAATACGACGAGATCATAAGATTGTCTCGCGAGCGCAACGCGGCAAATCTATTCATCTCCTCCGATACGAATGCCTATCCTAGCGGATACGACGATCTGCCTACCTATTTTGAAGCGCTGATGCTGGCGATCAATAATTTCACGCCTAAAAACGGCAGCCTGTTTTCGCAGGTCGCAAGAGGCGGCAACCGGGTAGGCATCGAGATGCCGCGTTCGAAGGTCGATCTGGATCTTACCAAGCTAGCAAGAAATTCCGCTTATAAAAATTTAGCCGATACCGACGGGCAGGAGTTTAACGTAAACGTAAGCGCGATTGGAAACTACGGCGGGGATTACAAAGACCGCTCGGGCGGCGTCAAATACGATCACAAGAGTGACGGAATTTTACTCGGAGCCTCCAAGAGAGTAGATGATCTTACGCTGGGCGTGATCTTTGGGTACCAAAAATCAGACGCTTGGTACGAGGGTAAATTCGACGGTGTCAAAGAAAATATCAAATCCTATGAGCTCGGTCTGGCGGGCAGATACGATTTTAGCGAGAATGTGGATCTGGCGGTAGGCTTAACATATTCGACGAACGATCATAAATTTGAAACCAACAACGGATTCGGCGCTATCCACGGCGCGAAATACAAATCGCAAATTTGGGATTTCAGCACCAGAGCCGGGTATAAATTCTTATTTGAAAACGGCTATATTAAGCCATATTTGGGGCTTGGAGCGATTAGGGTGGACGAGGATGCGATCTCTAGGCTTAAATTTAGCTCCGCTTCAAAAACCGCGCCAAACGGCACCGCGGGAATCTACGCGATCAAGGCTTTCGGCGATCTGCAGATATTCGCAAATGCGGAGTATGAGCATCGATTTAGCGGCGATTCGTATCATGCAAGCAGAAAGTATTCGGACAGGTACGATGTCGAGGGGCTTGATTATTCTAGCGGCGTATTTAACGGCGCGATCGGGCTGAAATATAAGATCCTTCAAAGCGTCGGACTCAGCGCATCGTACGAGTTAAGCGAGAGCAAAAATAGCCTGGCAAGAGCCGCTTTTGACGTGGAGTTTTGATTTTAATCGGACGCAGCCCAAGATAGGCAGTTTGAAGTACAATTACAAATTCCTCTTTGCCGCAAAACAAAATTTGCGGCTAAATTTTATCTGGGCTTTGCCGCAAAATTTTAAAATTTTGGCCGTAAGATTTTTACTCGCATAATTTCTACTTTGAAATTCCAGGTGAGACCATTTTTGCGCCGTTTTGGATGCGAAGCGACGAGATAGAATCGCTGCTGCGGAATTTTGCGCGGACGCTGGGATTTTTTAAAATTCTAAATTTTGCCCGTTTATGACTTTGCGGATCGCGTTTCATACGTAAGAGATTTTAAAATTCTATACTAGGTGTAACTACGAAATTTTTAAAAGCAGCGGAATCGTAAGAACTCCAAAAGGGCAGCATTCATAAATTCGAGGTAAAATTTAGATTGATTGAAAGCTGCCAAAATTGGGTGAAAGAAGCGAAATTTTGCGGATCGCTCCGCAAAATTTAAGAGAGATTATTTCAGCTTGTCTAGTTCGATGATGTAAGGCACCGAGTTTACCCCCGCACCGAAATATTTGGCAGCTAGGGCTTTTGCAGCGTTTAGCTCAGCAGCGCTTACGTCTTTGGCACCTGCTTTATTATCTTCGGCGTAGTATTTTCTAAAAACCGCTATCTTTTGCTCGTCGGTTTTAG
>CAUSBF010000153.1:0-4704 GCA_963529595.1 uncultured Campylobacter sp. | reverse complement strand
TTTTAGAAAGCAGCTTCTTTCCCTTCCCAAGTGAAGTGGTGATGATCCCTGCGGGCTATCTGGCCTCAAAATCGCAGATGAGCTTTGTTATAGCATTTGTTTGTGGGCTTGGCGGTAGCATTACCGGCGCGCTGTTTAATTACTATCTATGCTACTTTTTTGGACGTAAGATTATCGCTAAATACGGAAAATATGTAGGTATCACCGAGGAGAAATTTGCAAAATTCGAAGCGTTTTTTAACCGCCATGGCGAAATTTCAACGTTTAACTGCCGCTTGATCCCGGGCATTCGTCAATACATCAGCCTTCCTGCGGGGCTTGCAAAGATGAATGTCGCGCGCTTCGTGCTATTTACTGGGCTTGGAGCTGCGATTTGGACATTAATACTTATGAGCTTGGGATATTTCATCGGCGAAAACGAGGAGCTAATCAAGCAAGATCTGCATCTAATTACGATCGCTCTGTTCGCTGTCGTCATTATAATCTCGCTCCTATATGTTTATTTTATAAAACGCAAAAAATAGTTCCACGCCAGTAAATATAAATACAATGAAGAATTCCGTTTTATCGCCTTTAAGTTCAAATTTTTCAAATTATAATTTAAGCTAAACAAGAATTTTTATAATTTCACTTTCATAATCTGCGTGCAATACGATATTTCTATTAAAGTGTAATTATGCCTTAGTAGCGAATTCCAAAATATTTTTTAAGTAAAATTCTATTTAAAGCCTTAAACAATCATACTAATTTCTAAATTTTAATTTTTCGTTACGTTTTAAGCTGCTTTTAATACTAAAAGCTTTAAAATTCCATTAACAATTTCAACGAAAGGACTTATTATGGCAAAGACCAGAAAAGAACACGATTTCATCGGTGAATTAGAAATTTCCGACGATTTTTACTACGGTGTGCAAACATTTAGGGCACTAGAGAACTTCCATCTAAGCGGACGAGCGCTCAAAGACTATCCATTTTTTATCAAGGCATTTGCACAAATCAAAAAAGCAGCTGCACTAGCCAATAAAGAGGTCGGAGTCCTAGACGCACAAAAAGCCGATGCGATTGCAAAAGCTTGCGACAGGCTCATCGCAGGAGAGTTCAGAGATCAATTCGTAGTCGATATGATCCAAGGCGGCGCCGGAACTTCGACGAATATGAATACCAACGAGGTCATTACCAATATAGCTTTGGAGAGCATGGGACATAAAAAAGGCGAATACCAATACCTCCATCCACACGACCACACAAATTTAGGTCAAAGCACCAACGATACCTATCCTAGCTCGATCAAAGTCGCCGCTTACGCTAAGCTAACCGATCTACTAAAAGCTATGGAAAATTTGAAAAAAGAGCTTGAAGTTAAAGCCAAAGAATACAAAGATGTCATCAAAATGGGAAGGACGGAGCTTGAAGACGCCGTTCCTACTACTCTTGGAAACACTTTCAATGCTTTTGCTACCTACATCAAAACCGATATCGCGCTTATCAAAGCCGCTAGAGAGTCGATGACTTACCTAAATATGGGCGCTACGGCGATCGGCACAGGTATCAACTGCCATCCTGATTACAAAAACGTAGTCGAGAAAAAACTGGGTGAAATCACCGGCGTTAAATTTAAAGCTGCAGAGGATTTCATCGCCGCTACACAAGACACCGCAGACTTCGTCCACGTTAGCGGCGCGTTAAAAACAGCAGCCGTTCGCCTAAGCAAGATCGCAAACGACCTACGTCTTATGAACTCCGGTCCTAGATGCGGACTAGGCGAAATCGAGCTTCCTAAGATGCAACCGGGCAGCTCCATTATGCCGGGCAAAGTAAACCCAGTCATCGCTGAGGTCGTAGGCGAGGCTTGCTATGAGGTAATCGGCAACGACGTTACTATCATGCTTTGCTCCGAGCGCGGAGAATTCGAGCTTAATGCGTTTGAGCCTGGCATCGCATATGCGCTATTTAACTCGATTGTGCTTTTGGAAAATGCGATGAATACACTAGCTGAAAAAGCTATCAAACATCTAAAAGCAAACCCTGAAGCTTGCCTAAAATCGGTGCTAAATTCTGTCGGTATCGTTACTGCATTCAATCCTTACATTGGCTACGAAAAATCTGCAAGTATCGCAAAAGAGGCGTTGCAAACAGGCAAATCCGTCGGCGAAATCTGCTTAGAGCGCGGATATTTGAAAAAAGAGGAGATCGATAAGATCCTAGAGCCTAAATCTATGCTCAACCCACATATGAGCAAAAAATAGTTCCAAACTAAGTGCGGCGCGGAATTTCGTCGGTTAATTTAATAGGCGAAATTCCGCAAAGTAGAATTCTAAATAGATAAGATTGATCGTGCAGAATTCCGTAGATGCAGAATTTCATCAAGTTAGATTTAGCTTCCGTGGAGTAAAATTCCACTTGCGAAATTTTAGGATAAAATTCCGCATAGAATTCCGACCACTGAATTATAAAGATAATTCGGATTTTACCTGCTGAGATCTTTAGAATTCTGCGCGCCGTTAAAAAATTACTTTATAAGGAGTTTTGCAATGGACTTTATGGTGATATTGCAATTTATTGTTTTGTTAGGCGGCATCTACCTAGGCGTTAAGCTAGGCGGCATGGGTGTCGGTTATGCAGGCGGCTTGGGCGTTGTCGTCCTAGCCATTTTGGGTATGAAGGTTGATATGAAGGATATCCCGATTGACGTTATCCTAATTATCGCATCGGTAATCTCCGCGATTACGGCGCTGCAAGTCGCAGGCGGACTTGATTATTTGGTTCAGGTAGCATCTAAAATTTTAAGGAAAAATCCTAAGCAGATCAACTTCCTAGCGCCTACCGTTACCTATCTACTTACGATACTTGCGGGCACCGGACATACTGCGTTTTCTATGATCCCGGTTATCGTCGAGGTCGCAAAGACGCAGAACATCAAGCCTTCCGCTCCTCTTGCGCTTTCGGTCGTTTCGTCTCAGGTAGCGATCACTGCGAGCCCTATTTCGGCGGCGTTCGTCGCTATGAGTGGTCTGTGCGAGAAGCTGGGCGTTAGCTATCCTAAGCTTTTGTTTATCTGCATCTCTACTACCTTCGTAGCTATGATCATCACGGCTTTCATCGTAAATAAATTCTACGATCTCGATCTTTCAAAAGACCCTGTTTACAAAGAGAGACTTTCAAAAGGTCTTGTAGCCAAGATCAAAGCCGAGGAGTATAAAGAGCCGAAACCTTACGCGAAAAGATCGGTTGCGATATTTGCTATCGGCGTTTTGATCGTCGTTTGCTATGCACTTGCGATCTCAAAGAGCGTCGGCTTGGTAGAAAAACCGATCCTTTCAAGAGATAGCGCGATTATCAGCTTTATGCTAACTATCGGCTTTCTTATCGCTGTTTTGTGCAAGATCGATACGGGCAAACTGCTCTCTACCAGCACTTTCCAAAGCGGTATGAATGCGTGCATCTGCGTCATCGGTATCGCATGGCTCGGTACTACTTTCGTAAATGGTCACATCGACAGCATTAAAGAGGTAGCTAAAAATGTCGTTACACAGTATCCTTTCGTACTAGCCGTCGCGCTATATTTCCTAAGCTGCTTGCTATACTCGCAGGCTGCGACCACAAAGGTTATGATGCCTGCCGTTGCCGCTGCGCTTGGAATGACCAGCCCTGAAAATTCCGGTCAAATTTGGATCTTAGTCGCATCGTTCGCAGCCGTTTCGGGCTTGTTCGTGCTCCCTACCTATCCTACGACGCTCGGCGCGATCGCCATGGACGATACCGGAACGACTAGAGTCGGTAAATTTGTATTTAACCACTCATTCTTCCTTCCGGGAACCATTATGGTTGCGCTTTCGGTTGCTCTAGGATTTATCGTAGCTCCTGCGCTAATCTAAGATTAGTATTCCTTTCATTTGCGCCGAATTTTTCGGCGCATTTTTCATCCCATTTAAAATTTTAATACAATTTAATAGATAAAATTCTATCGATTTTGGGACATGCCATATTTACTTATAAATTTAACTTCTAATCGCATGCAAAAAACTACAAGCCTGCCAGTAGTATTTGAGTGGAAGTAAAATTTCATTTGAAATTTCATATCCATATTATGCTAGATGATAAATCAAAATTTCAGCCAAAAAACATATAATGTAAGAAATTCAAAACAAGGATAAAATATGAAAAATCTCATCATCATCGCTCATCCCAATATGGCAAGCTCGCACGCAAACAAGGCGTGGCGCGAGGTAGCCAAAAAGCAAGCGGATAAATTTGATATTCACGAAATTTACGCCGCTTATCCGAACGGCAAAATCGATGTTGCGCACGAGCAGGAGTCACTTTTAAGCCACGATAAAATTATCATTCAGTTTCCACTTTATTGGTACAGCTATCCGCCGCTTTTAAAGCAATGGTTCGACGATGTATTTGCCTACGGCTGGGCTTACGGCAGCACCGGCGACAAGCTAAAAGGTAAAGAATTCGCCCTAGCGATCACTATCGGCGACGAGCGAAACAACTATAAAAAAGACGGCACGATCGGATTTGACATAGAGGAAGTTATCACGCCTTTTAAATGCGCGATTAATTTTACGGGCGCCAAATTGCTGCCGTGCCACTTTGGCTATGGATTTTCATTTCATCCAGATAGCGAATATATCGCAACAAGTGCAAACACATACGAAGAATTCTTAGCAAAATTTTAAAATTTACAAAGGCAAAAGC
>CAUSBF010000152.1:0-4761 GCA_963529595.1 uncultured Campylobacter sp. | reverse complement strand
TTTAAACTTACATGAATTTTGCTTTGAATGAGCGATTTAGCTTCAGTTTTCAAGCATAATTTAAAATTTTAGCGCGAAAATGTAATTTTATAATTTTAAAATTTTTTGAAATTTCAATACTAATTTTAATGAATTTTAGGGGCATATGCCCCTAATAATTTTGAAAGGATTTGCGAGGATTATTTGCTTAGCATTGAGCTTAGCATCCATAGGCGTTTTTCATAATCGCCGTAGTGATCTTGTGCGATATTTGAAGTCGTATCGTCGCCCTCCTCCTCAGCAATCTCTTGAAGCTTTTTAAATTCTTTTACCAAATACTCGTAGGCTTTTTTAACATCCTCAAGTACCTCAGATACGCTATAGCTGTCTTTTACGCTAATCGGAGCGTCTTTTGAAAGCTCAATTAGATCCTTAGCCTTAGTTACGGCCTTGCCACCTATTTGAAGCGCGCGCTCAGCCATATCGTCGAAAAGCTCGCCCATCTCGTCGTATGCTTTCTCGGTGTAAGCGTGAACCTGCGCGAATTGCAAGCCTTTAACATTCCAGTGATAATCGTGGAATGCAACAAAGAACGCATGAGCGTCCGCCTGAAGTTTGTTTAATTGTTTTACCGTTTTTGACATTGTGTCTCCTTTATTTAAAATTGCTATAATTATAGCAAGATTTGCTTAAATTATAATTATACTAAGTAATAAATTTTATCTTTTAGTGGAATTTTGAAATTAAATAGCTTTTAAATTTATCTACAATTTTTTTGAAATTTCAGCTATACTGCATTATAATGCCGCATTATGAAAAACAAATTTATGATAACTATAACCGACCTTAACGGCTCTAGGAATTTTTTGCTTTCGCAAATCATCAAAAAGATCGCGTTATATTTGGTGCTATTTGTTTTTACCGTTTTCGTTACGGGTGCGCTATATATCAGGTATCTGGGCTCTAAAATCGATAGCCTTTCGCGAACCAAAACCGAGCTTAACGAGCTAAATCAAAAACTTCGCGACGGTATCGCGGCAAGTCAGATGGAATTTGAAGCCATTGAGGGTAAAATTTCGGATTTGGAACATCAGTTTGGGCTTGATCCTGAGGAGGATGAGCGCGCGATCGACCGCCTATCTCACATCAAACCTACTTCCGAACAAGAGATCAAAGAGCGCGCGCAAAAGATCATCAACGAAAAATTCTCCGACGCACTGATCAAAGAAATTTTTATGCAGATCCCAAACGGCAGGGTCATGCGCACTCATCAGCTTAGCGAGAAATTCGGCTGGCGCAACCATCCCATCTTAAAGCGCAAGCAGTTTCACCCGGGCGTTGATCTACGTACGCCGCCTAAAACGCCTATCTACGCGCCTGCAGACGGTATCATCCAATACAGCGGCGCGGGTGCTACGGGCTATGGTAATCTAGTCGAGATCCGCCATAACTACGGCTTTACAACACGATATGCGCATTTGGATTCAAATTTAACTCGCAAAGTAGGCGAGTTTGTAAACAAGGGCGATCTTATCGCTTTTAGCGGCAACACCGGACTTAGCACCGGACCTCATCTGCACTACGAGATTAGGTTTTTGCAGCTGCCGCTAGATCCGCTAAATTTCATCAACTGGAACGAAAAAAATTACAAAGAAATTTTTACTAAGGAGGAAGATGTCCCATGGCAATCTTTAATAAAGGCGATGCAAACACCGCTCAAACAACAATAATCTCGTCAGGCACGCTCATCAAAGGAGAGCTGCACCTGTCGTGCATTTTACATATCGACGGCAATGTCGAAGGCGACGTGATCTCCGATAACACCGTCGTCATCGGTAAAAACGGTACCGCGCGCGGCTCGATTAGGGCCAAGCATATCGTAATCAGCGGCAAATTTTTCGGCAATATCGAAGCTGAGCTCGTCGAGCTGCTAGGCGGCGGCGTACTCGTGGGCGACGTGCTATCGCAAAGCTTCGGCATCGAAGTGGGCGCGAAATTTAACGGAAAAAGCGCTGTAAGTGGCGGCGATCAAGCCCTAGTCATCGACGGCAGCGCAAGTGAAGACGTCAAGCTCATCGACAAAGCTCTAGGCGAATAAATCACGCACATTTGGAATTCTTGGGATTTTAAAGGCTTTAGCTAACGTGGTTTTAGAATCTGATTGATATTGAAATTTTAGAATTTCTAGCCTTTGGAATTCTTAGAATTTTTAAGGCTTTTATATTTGCGTAATCTTAAAGTGTCTTCAATCTTAAAATTTGGAATTTTAAAAAATTCTAAATTTTAAGATCCTCACAACTAAAATTATTAGAATTTTTATACTTTGTAATTTTCGAAATTTTAAAGCTTAAATATGCTTAAAATTTTAGAATTACGCAGATCGTAAAACCCTAAATTCTAAAATTTTGCACGTGCACGGGGTTTTGAAATTTTATTTGTAAGCCGGATTTTAAAATTCGCGCCCGACTGAATTTAAAATTTTAAAATTTCGCCGCAAAATAACGCATGGACGCAAAATTTCTGCTCGCACATACTTTAAAAGCTCGCGTAAGTTTTAAGTTTCGCAGAAGCTATGTAAGCAGGTATAAATTATCTACGCCGAATGTTTTGACTCATTATATCTCTTTGTGCCGCTAGCTCAAAATATCCGCGAGGTGATAAATTCTGCGGGCTGAGCTAATTTAAGCCCATTATTAGATTAGTTATGTATAATGCGATTTCTTTTTGTGGACAGATGGGTGAGTGGCCGAAACCACACCCCTGCTAAGGGTGCAGCTTCTAACCGGGGCTCGAGGGTTCAAATCCCTCTCTGTCCGCCATAAACCCCATTTTAGCGATATTTGAAGCACTTTTTTAGAAAGTTTGGCGACCCTAGCACTAGGCTTCCCGGGAAAAATCAATAAATTTGTATATTTCGATCGAAATCTTTTAAGTTTGAGTTAAGATAATTCACATAGACATCGTAAACCATCTTAGGCGTGGAGTGCCCGAGAAGCTTTGCAAGCTCGACAGGCGAAACAAAATTTTGATAAAGCATATTCGTAGCATAAGTGTGGCGCATATTATAAAGACGACGATATTTTAAATTTAGCCCCCGTAAAATAGGCTTCCAACAATCATAGGTAAAAACGCTGGTATCTTTATAGGGCTTGCCATATTGAGTTTCTAGTAGATATTTGTGCCAGCTACGATAAAAAATGAAACTATTCAAAGCGGGATAAAGAGCGTTTAGAATAGGCACTTTACGAATGCTTAGATAAGTTTTAGGAATGCTTTCACCGAACCTTGAGCGGGTAGAATTCACAGAAATAACGCGATTTTGCAAGTCTATATCGGAAATTTTCAAAGCCAAAATCTCGCCCGTACGAAGCCCCGTAAAGAAACCGACCTTTAGAAAAATCCTAAAATTTTCATTGTATTTTTTAGAAGCCTCCAAGATTTTTAGCACTTCTTCATTTGTGAAAGGCTCAATGCGCGGAGTTATGTGTTGCATTTTCTTTATGTGAACGAGCGGATTTTTAGAAATTTCCTCATCCTCTATAGCAATCTTGATAATTTGGCTTAGTGCCGAAAGATAGTGTTTTTTACTCTTGTTGCAAACGTCGGATATTCCGTCAAGCCAAACACGGATTACAGAGGGCTTTATATCTGAAATTTCCATATTCTCAAAAAAGCGCAAACGATTTGCTACAATACCCGCGTTTTTAACGAAAGTCGAGTTTTTCCACTCTTTCTTGCCAAATTTCAAATACAGATCGGCGTAATGGCTAAATTTCATCATATATCCCCTAAAACGGATACGGCATAACGCCATTATTGGAATACTTAAATTCTAACTCTCTAATATCTTCAAGAGCGTGCTCCGTAAAATATCTGATATGATTTTTATATCGTTGCAGAAATCCGCGCTCGATCATCTCATTCTCAAGCATGGCATAATCTTGAACACTTAGAATGTCATCGGTCATTTCGTTTTGATTATCACGCCAATAAAGCTTAAGTCTTTCATCGCTCATATCTTTCCAAGCGGTGCGGAATATTTTATATGGATTGTAATAAACTGGCTTAATACCACTATTATAGAAAGATTGAACTGATTTGAGCTCGTGAGATTGGATTTTACCGTCAGATGAATAAAAATGTATTTTAACGTTGTCATTACGCTTATAAGCAATCTTATGCTCAAGATAATCAAAACCATCAACCGAAACAATAATCGAAGCAACAATATAATCAGACGCCTTAAGCTTTTCGCCACTAACAAATTTTTTATTATCGGCAATCAAATCACAGCTTATAAAGCCGTCGCGAAAAAGATTCGTAACATATTTTAAATCTCTGAATTCTTTATATTGCCGAATTTTACGATAAAGATACATAGGAATAATCGTGCGAGAAGTGGTAAAGCGCCTAACGCCATAAAGAATATACCAATACGCAACGTCGTTTAACTCGCCATTCTTACCATTCTTAAATGTTTTAAGAACATATTTTAAAAGGTATGAAACAACGCCGCCCGCGTCATCGTCAAATTCGCTTTTAACATCCGTTCGAGTAGAAAAATAGCTTTGAGCGAGCTTAACGAACCTGTCCTTAAATTTGGACGGAATAAAAGCCACAATATGACAATGAGGGCAACCGTCCAAATGAGGCTCAAAAACGCGCAAATAGACGATATTTTGATTAAATTCGGCTTTTATGTCCTTAAATATCTGCTGACGCAAGAATTTACGCCAAGAATCGGAAATAAAATCCCTAGCCTTAGAAATATAATCCGCCTCG
>CAUSBF010000151.1:0-4816 GCA_963529595.1 uncultured Campylobacter sp. | reverse complement strand
TTTCTTTACCGAGAGCGCACAGAAGGCCGACGTCGTACTACCTGCTGCCGGCTGGGGCGAGAAGGATGGCACCTTTTTAAACACTTCCCGTCGCGTCCAGCGCACGCGCAAGGCAAGCGAGCCGGCTCCTGGCGTAGAGCCTGATTGGAAGGTAGTTTGCAATATCGCGCAAAGAATGGGACTTGAAGGGTTTGATTTTTTAAGTGCGGAAGAAATTTGGAACGAAGTGCGTGCATTAATGCCTAAATTTTTCGGCGGTATTAGCTACTATAGGCTAGATAAGCTAGGCGGCATCAGCTGGCCATGTCCTGATGAAGATCATCCGGGCACACCGGTGCTTTATGCAGATCATAAATCGATGCTGCCTGATGGTAAATTTAGAATGGTGCCGGTACTTTACGTGGATGATAAAGAGGGGCGCGCTAAAGCTGAGGCGGATTTCAGAGCCAAGATGAAAATTCCTGATGATTATCCGGTGGGAAGCGGTGCGCTTAGCGAGATTCCGGATGAAATTTATCCGTGCTTGTTTACGACCGGGCGCAAGGTTTATCACTACCACACCGGCACGATGACGAGAGAGTGCCGCGCGCTAGAATACGGCGCAGGTGCGGAAGGTGCGCTCATCGAGGTAAGCCCCGATATCGCGCGCGAACGCGAGCTTACCGAAGGCTGCTACGCGCTCGTCAAAAATAAGCGCGGTCAGATCGCCGCGAAGCTTCGCATAAATCCGGATCTGAAAGAGGGCACGATATTTACGACCTTCCATTACAGCGAGGCCGACGGCAACGAGCTCGTGCATGCGGGCGATCTGGATCCGTTATCGGGCATCCCGCCGCTAAAGATGACGATCGCAAATATCAGAAAGCTTAGCGAGAGCGAGTTTATCGAGTTCAGAAGACAAAACGAGATGTCGATGCACTCTGAAAAACCTTATCTATCGCCGGTTCATAAGTAGTTTGGGCGGCAAGTTCCGCCCGCTTTATATAGATGAAATTTCATCGCGGCTGCAGGTAGCGGCAAAATTTGATGAAATTTCATCTCTGCGGGCGCTTCATAGCCGCTTGCAATTTGCAAGCGGCTCGTGGAATTTTCCACGCGATTTTTTAAATTCAAAAATGCGAGCGATTTAAATTTACGCACGCCGCTTCAGCTTTACTTCGGCGAATTAAGGCTATTTAAGCAAAATTTCACTACGATACGGGCGAAATTAAAATAAGGAAGGTCTATGGAGCCGATTTATAGGGCGGAGATAGTTAAATTTAAAGGAGATGAAAGAAGGATCGTAAGCGATATCTTGGTGCGCGAGATCAAGCTTGAAATTTTACTAAACGACAAGCGTTTCGGCGCGCTTATGGCGACTCCGAGCGATTTAAAGGCGCTTGCGGTAGGGTATTTGCTGAGCGAAAATTTGATCTCGAATCCAAGCGGTATAAGAAGCATCGAGCTCGCGCCGGACGGGCTTAGCGTGAATGTATGCGGCGAGATAAACGAAAAGCGGCTAAATAGCTTCGATGCCGAAAAGGTCATCATCAGCGGCTGCGGGCGCAGCTCTACGGCAAATATCGATCCTGCAGCGATGGCGGCGCGCAAAGTCCGCTCGGACGCTAAATTTCATAAGAATGAAATTTTAAATTTGATGAGCGAGTTTTACACGCAGTGCGAGCTTTATGAGATGACGGGCTGCGTGCATACCGCAAAGCTCTTTACCGCGGGCGGTGAGTATTTTATCGGCGAGGATATCGCCCAGCACAATACCATCGATAAATCCGTCGGCAAGGCGGTCTTGGCGAGGCACGATACGCAGGGCTCGCTTATTTTGGTAAGCGGCAGGCTAAGCTCCGAAATGGTCGCCAAAGCCGTGATGAGCGGCGTTAGCGCGCTTGTTTCGCGCACGGCTCCTACGAGTCTCGGCGTCGTGATTGCGCGTAAATTTGATCTTACCCTTTGCGGCTTCGCGCGCGGCGAAAATTTAAACGTCTATAGCGGCGAAGAGAGAATTTTGAGTTAAGAGGGCGGCATGGAGATAGATATCAAGATAGACGATAAAAAAGCAAGCGAGATCAAAAGGCTGATTTTAAATTTACTAAATCCAAGCGGCAAGCTCGATTGCGGCGCGGCGTTTAAGATCGCCGCCAAATTAGGCGTGGACGCGAGCGTCGTAGGAGATCTCGCGGCGCGCGAAGGGATACGGATAGATCGCTGCGAACTCGGTCAATTCGGCAAGCTGCAATGTAGCGGAGGTAGCATAAAAGCGCTGCAAAAGCTAGATCCGCTTTTGGATGAGAAAAGACGGATTTTTTGCCGTGACGCCCGAGCCGTAGCTAGCGGCGGAGTGGGGTTTGATACAGTGCGCTCTACGCTTAAGGAGCACGGCATAGACGTGAAATATTGTCAGCTGGGCTGCTTTAAGGAGAAGAAAGGCAAAAGAATGAGAGTAAAAACAAAAACTTGGATCGAAAATGCGCAGGGTGAGCTCATTTTCGGCAAGGGCAAAACCGAAGTGCTGGACGTGATCGCCCAGACGGGCTCCATCTCTAAAGCCGCCGAGGTTTTGGGGATGAACTACAAAAAATGCTGGAGCCATCTGCAAATTTTACAAAAAAATCTGCAAGAGGAGCTCTTTAGCACCAAGCAAGGCGGTGGCAATGCCGCAGGCACGACGCTAAATGCGCGCGCCTATGAGCTGATCGCCGCGTATAAGCAGCTGCAAAGCGATATAGAACACTACGCAAACGAGCGCTTTAAGGAGCTTTTTTTGAAAAAAGAGGGCGAGAAAGACGCAAGTAAAGCGGCAGATAAAAACCATTAAATTTTAAAGGAGAGAACGATGTTTGTAAAACTAAACGACCGAACCTATCTAAACAAAGACAGGATCACGCGCATCAAGGTAGATAGCGTCCAGGACGGTATTAGAATTCGCTTCTACGAGGGGCAGTTTCAAGTTGCCAAAAGCGGCAGATTTGAAAGCGAAGAAAAAGCGATGGAGTGGCTGCAGAAAAATTTTATCGGCAAATAGGCGCAAAGCGCGCTTTATGACCGCGCGAGTAGCTTGCGAACAGATCCGCAAAATACGCTCTTCCTGATACGGTAGCGACTTGCCGCTCAAGTACGACGATGATTTTCGGGTTTGTGCTTTAAAGAAGAGCTTGTGCAAAGATGTTGCGGTAAAATTTACGGCGAACGAGCTTCGGATATAGAGCCTAGCGTAGGTGTAAATAGAAGATGTAGCTACGCAAATAAGGTCTATGACGACATTCGTTCGCCAAATTTACTCTAAAGATTTCATTATTTTAACCCTGTCAATGGCATTTTTCGGTCAGTTTTGCTTATCGTGCCTATATAGTATTTATATTTTATTAAGCGCTCATTGGGTATAGTCGCGAGCAAAATTTTAAGGGGAAATTTTGAAAAGCTTCAAACTTCGGTTTATTTATGCTATCTGCGTGATAGTCGTATGCGCGCTGTATCTGCTAGCCGAAAGATCGGGTCTTACGGAGCGCAAACAAACCCATTTTACCGTTACTTCAGATACAAATGTCTCAAAAGTGCCGGGCCTTAGCAAATACGTAACCCAAGAAGAGGTCGATAGCTTCGCATTTCGCTACTGGGATATAGATTACAATTCAAATCCAAAAAACGTATTTAAAGAACCCGCCATAGACGTAGAGCTAAAAAGACTTTTAAAAAGCAAGCAAACTGATAAAATTTTAAAATTTATGAAAGATAATAATCTATCCGTCGATCACACTATGGACGGAGGGGTAACGCCCGTGATGTATTCTAGCTTTTGGGATGATGCGAATACTACTCAAGAGCTTATAAAGCTAGGTGCGGATATACATAAAAAAGACGAATACAAGCTATCCGCTATGGCTTATGCTATAGAAAATAATGCTACCAAAGCGGTAAGACTGCTTTTAGACAACGGGGTTAAATTTGAAGAAGTCAAGGTGGTGCAGATGTACCTATATCCGCCAAATATAAAAAAGATCTATATTAAAAATAACAAAGTAGATCATATCGATTATACCAAACACAATAGGGGCCCGGGTTCAAGTGATGCAAGCCTGCTTCTTGAGTACGTTATTCGTAATAATTTTGTAGAGCTAGCGGAAATGATATTGAAAAATGGGTATGTGACAAAATATTATTACAGCTATGATAATAATGAGAATGTAATAACAAGCGATGAGTTTACGGATATAGTCCCTGAGGAAAGCATATTAGCGACAAAGAAGAATACGGAAGAGGAACGCTATCAAAAATTTTATAGAGAGGAGTTTAGATACTATTATACGTATTATAGACTACTTGATTATGTGCCGCATTATGAAAAAATGCTAGATTTACTTTTAAAGTATAATGTCAAAGGGCAGCCTCCCAGGGAACTGCTTAAAATAGAATATGATAAATGCTATAGTGATAGAGAATTTTTTCTGCGTAATACATATGAATCATATTGCAGAGGAGTAGAAAGAATCAATCAGATATCTGAACGATATACCGTCCCTATTTCGAAAGAGAGATTTGAAAGACTAAGGCCTATGAAAAAAGAATTTTATGATAAGCATTGCCCTGATGCAAATTCTACATTTAAAGATACCAAAAAATTTATAGCTTGGCGAAGCGGTGAAAAAGAATTCGAGATGGTATTGGCATATTTGAAGAGTTACTTTGAAAATGGCGATACCGAAACGGTAGTAAACTTAGATGAAAATACGCAGCTTGATATAAACAAATAGCAATAATAATTCCAAATAAGGAGAGGCGCAATGGCGAAGTTCGATAGAGAAAAGTATAAAAACCCGAACATTGT
>CAUSBF010000150.1:0-4821 GCA_963529595.1 uncultured Campylobacter sp. | reverse complement strand
CTTTAGGAGAGCGCGATTTAAATTTAGGCGAAAATTTAGAGCCGAATTGCGCTTAAAATTCTACGCCGAAGCGCGCCGGGGCTCAAATTTAAGCGCGAAATTTTATAAATTTAAAGGAAAAGTATGGTCATAGCAATCAGCGGCGGCGGCACCGGCGGGCATCTGATAATCGCTAAAAATTTAGCCGCCCGCCTTGCGAAGCAGGGCACCAGGACGATCTTCATCGGCTCAAACCGTGGGCAGGATCGCGCGTGGTTTGAAAAAAGCGAGCTTTTTGCGCACGCCTATTTTCTGCAGAGCTCGGGTGTCGTCGATAAAAAGGGCTTTGCCAAACTAGTCTCGCTGCTAAATATCCTGCGCCTCTCGCTTGCGGCGCGTAAAATTTTAAAGCAAAACGGCGTCCGCGCGCTCATCAGCGTGGGCGGATACAGCTCGGCGCCCGCATCCATCGCGGCGATCCTTTCTCGCGTGCCGTTTTTTATCCATGAGCAAAACGCCGTTTGCGGGCGGCTCAACCGCCTGCTGAGGCCCTTTGCGCGCGCGTTTTACAGCTCCTATGAAAAGCCCGCGTTTGCTTATCCGATCGCGGATATTTTTTTCGAGACGGCGCGGCAGCGCACAGCGCTTAAGAGGGTTATCTTTTTGGGCGGCTCGCAGGGAGCGAGCTTTATCAACTCACTTGCCGTGGAGCTTGCACCTAAGCTTTTGAGCCTCGGCTACGGCGTGATCCATCAGTGCGGCGAGCGCGAGTTTGAGCGCATCTCGCAGATCTACGCGCAGCAGGGCCTTGACGTGCAACTCGTGGGCTTTTGCAAAAACATGCACGAGCTCATCGCAAGTGCCGATCTTTGCGTCGGACGTAGCGGCGCCAGCACGCTGTGGGAGCTCTGCGCAAACGGCCTGCCTGCGATATTCGTGCCGTTTCCTTTCGCGGCGGCGGATCATCAGTTTTATAACGCGAAATTTCTTAAAGAGCGCGGACTTTGCGAAATTTTACGTCAAGAGGACGCGAGCGGCGAGCGGATCTTGAGCTTGATTGAGAGCTTCGACGTGGCGCGAGCGAGTAAAGGGCTGCTTGAGCTCGCGGATCGAAACGGCGCGCAAGCGATTATTGGCGACGTGATGAGTAAAATTTAAAAGAGCACAGGCGCGCTTGCGTAAATTTGAGACGATCTCTCCGCGAAGTCGGCTTTAAATTTATAAACCGATTAAATTTAACTTTTTGAGTTTGTGTAAATTTTACGCGGCGCTTCGGTTTGAGTAAAAATTTTAAATTTGCATGCTTGCAGGCGACGGACGTTTTTTTGATTTGCGCAAATTTAAATCCGCAAACAAAGCGCGCAAAAGTGCATTGAGCCGTAAAATTATCTGCGCCTAAAGCTGATTATCGCATCGTCGTTTTCTTGTTGATATTTTTCAAACAGAGCCTGATATCTTTGCGATTTTGCCGGATCATTTGAATAAATTCCCACTAGAAAATAGCACGCCTCCGCAAATCGCAACTCACACGATCGCTCAAAGTATCGCGTACCCGTTTCTTTGTCGTCATCATCAAAATACGCGACGTAACCGAACATAAAGCAGCCTTCGCCATTACAGAGCTCGCATGCTTTTTTGTACAATTTTCTGCCCTCTTGCGAATCTCTATCCTCGTAGCCTGCGAGTCTCGTGCAACTTTCGCCGCCGTTAAGCTCGTAGCAGCCTTTTTTAAGCAGATCTTTGGCGCCATCTTGCGAAATTTCGCCATTTAATAGCAGCAGGCTCGAAAGCACGGCGCAGGCATCGCCGTCTCCGCCGTCGCAATCTTCGCGAAATCTTACGGGATTTTTCATTTTTAAAGTGCCGTCTTTGGTGCGAATAGAAATTTCTTTAGGATTTTTGTTTGCGTCTTCGTTAGCTTGATTGATAGGAATTCGAGTTTCATTCAAAGTCTCCGTGCGAAAAGGTGCCTTTATCGCTATAAAGATTGCGACTATACATACGACGAAGAGAGGGAGTATTTTCGGCGTAGAGCGATTATTGCGTGGAGTGCGGATATCTGCGTCTTTTATCGATTGTTTATTTCTTGCGGTAGCGACGGAGGGCTTGGTGCTCGGTTTTTGGCTTAAATTTGCGGCCGAATCTGCGCCTGATTTTTCGGCCGGATTTACGGCGGCGTCCGCATTAAGATCTGCATTAGCATCCGTCTCGCAGACATTTTCATTTGGGCTTTTTAAATTTTTACCCCGCTTTTCTCTCAGCTCATTTATGCGTTGTATGATTTCTTCGTTATTCAAATGAAATCCTTTTTGCTCGATAAATTTTTGTTTTAGTCAAACGCCCGTTTTTATCATAAAAATCACATCGGAATCGAGGCAGATTATATCATCTTATTTTGAAATTTTCAAAAAACTACGACTAAAAAGAATTCGCAAATTTAGCGTAGATGCGCCGTCAAATTCGGATCGGTTTTTGCTGTATAATCCACAGCCGGGTTTTAAATTTCATATACTTCGGGCGCGCGTAAATTTCCAAAACTTGATAGTATTCATATCAAGTTTATTTATTCTACTCTTGACAAGATTAGCACTCCATGATATAATCTGCCAAAATTTTCAAAAAGGACCGCATAATGGCAAAGAAAAAATTTAAGACCGAAGTGAACGATCTGCTAAATTTGATGATCCATTCGCTTTATTCAAACAAAGAGATTTTCCTGCGCGAGCTCATCTCAAACGCGAGCGACGCGCTGGATAAATTAAACTATCTAAGCCTTACGAACGACGATTACAAGGCACTTTCGTATGTGCCGCGCATCGATATAAAGATCGACAAAGAGGCCAAAACGCTAAGCATCGGCGACAACGGCATCGGTATGGACGAGGCCGAGCTCGAG
This sequence comes from uncultured Campylobacter sp., assembly GCA_963529595.1. Lineage (GTDB taxonomy): Bacteria > Campylobacterota > Campylobacteria > Campylobacterales > Campylobacteraceae > Campylobacter_B. The sequence continues at coordinate 1,946 of CAUSBF010000150.1, read as the reverse complement.
AGCAATCTAGGCACCATCGCACGCAGCGGCACGAAGGGCTTTATGGCGAGCCTTAGCGGCGATGCGGCGAAGGACAGCAACCTCATCGGACAGTTCGGCGTCGGGTTTTATTCGGCGTTTATGGTTGCAGATCGTATCGAGGTGATCAGCCGCAAGCCGCTCTCGCAGGACGCCTTTAAATGGAGCAGCGACGCGAGTAACTACATGGTCGAAAAGGCGGAGAAAGAGGACTTCGGCACGACGATAATTCTGCATATGAAAGATGAGGAGTTTTTGGACGAATATAGGCTAGAAGGCATCATCAAAAAATACTCCAACCACATCCCCTATCCGATCTTTATGGATAAGGAAGAATACGTGCCTGCGCAAAAAGAGGGCTAGCAGGGACATAGCGAAGTTAAAAACGTCCAGATCAACCGCGCTAGCGCGCTTTGGCAGCTGCCGAAAAGCAGCCTAAAGCCAAGCGATTACAATGAATTTTACAAGCAGATCAGCCACGACAGCGGCGATCCGCTGTTTTACATCCACACCAAGGCCGAGGGCACGCACGAGTACACGACGCTTTTTTACGTGCCGAGCAGCGAGCCCTTCGATCTATACCGCGTCGATTATCAAAGCGGCGTGAAGCTCTACGTCAAGCGCGTTTTCATCACCGACGACGCCAAAGAGCTGCTGCCTAGCTACCTGCGCTTCGTGCGCGGTATAATGGACGTCGAGGATCTGCCGCTAAACGTAAGCCGCGAAATTTTGCAAGAAAATCGAATTCTAGCCTACGTCCGCGAACAGAGCGTCAAAAAAATTCTATCCGAGCTGCAGAAGCTTTTGCAGAACGATCGCGAAAAATACATAAAATTTTACGAATTATTCGGCAAGGTTTTGAAAGAGGGACTTTACGGCTTCGGCGCGAATAAAGAGGAAATTTTAAAGCTTTGTCTTTTTAAATCAAACCTGCGAGACGGCCTCATCACGCTTAGCGAGTATAAGGAGAAAATGAAAGAGGGTCAAAAAGAGATCTATTATATCGCGGGAAACAGCGCCGCGATGCTCAAAAGCTCGCCTCTGATCGAGAAATTTAATGCCGAGGGCACGGAGGTGTTGCTCTGCGACGATGAGATCGATACGATCGTGATGCCGGGCGTTTTTGAGTTTGATAAGACGCCGGTTAAAAACGCGACCTCGATCAAACAGGAGGCCACAAGCGACGATGCCGCGACGCCGCAAGCCAAAGAGATCGCCGCAAAGATCAAAGAAATTTTAGGCGAACGCGTCAAGGACGTTAAAATTTCATCGCGTCTAAGCGGCTCGCTTTCCTGCCTTGTTTTTGACGAGAACGATCCCGATTTCGCGACGCAGCAGCTACTTAAACAGATGGGAAACCGTAATCTACCGCCAATAAAGCCGATTTTGGAGATCAACGCAGATCACGAGATCATCAAAAAGCTACAGGCCGATAAGCTGATGCTGCCACAAGTAGCCGAGATAATCTACGATCTGGCGCGTCTTAGCGAGGGGCAGGAGCTGGAAAATCCGAGCGGGTTTATCAAAAACGTAAACGAGCTGATCGCAAAAGCTCTGTAGATTATCTAAATTTAGAGCTTCTATCCGTTATCTAAATTCCGCGCGGCTGCATAGGCTGTATAAATCTATGGAGTCGCGCTTTAAATTTAAAAAGAAATTTTAGCTCGCAAGCTTCACCGCGCTTTCTAAATTTTAAAATTTATTTGGCGGCTCGGTTTGGCGTTTTGAAATTTTGAAATTTTGATCGCTTTGTCCGCGAGTCGAGGTTGGAGCGAGAGCCGAAAATATTCATAAAGGCGGGCGGGCCGTTCTTTGACATCATGTTTTCTAAAAACTCCTTTGCACCGCCCGCGTGCCCGTAAGCGCACTCTAAAATTTTAAGTGCCTCGGCATCCGCTGCGACCTCTTGCGAGCGCGAGAACTTGCTA
>CAUSBF010000149.1:0-4825 GCA_963529595.1 uncultured Campylobacter sp. | reverse complement strand
GCGCTAAAATTTTGCGGCAAACGCGCAGCGCCTTGTTGCTCGTTTAAATTTAGACTTTGAGTATTTTGCGACGGACGGGCGACATTAATTAAATCTTGCCACTCATCCAAATTTGCGCCCTCTCTTTCATTTTGTTTTACGCTTTTTGATTCATTCGGTTTTGCGCCCGCCTGTGATTCTGCGCCTTCGCGCTCGTTTAAATTTAAGCTCGTTCCTCCTAAATTTAAATTCTTTGGCGCATTAGTTTTAGAATCCGCCTCTTTGGGATTTATTTCTTTCAAATCCACTCCCGCCTGCGCGTTTACGGCGCTTGATAAATTCGCCCTAACCTTCGCCGCAGCCGTAAAATTTGATTCGGCACTAGTCGCGTCCGAAAAATTTAACTCTGCCGCCGTGGCTCGGCGCGCAGCCAAGCTTGCTTCCTCTGCCGTCGCGCCGGGCGTGCCGCCCTGCTCTAAATTTTGAGTGAAATTTGCGTCATCTTTAGCGATGAAATTTTGCATTTTATAATTGCTAAACGCTAACAGCGCGTAATGCGGCGCGTAATTGGGCGCTGCGTAGCGTCTGGGCGAAAACGGCTCTGCGATGGCGCGCTCATACTCGCTTTGCGAGATCACGCCGCCCTCTCGCAGCTGCGAAATTAGGCGGTTTTTAAGCGCGTTGATGTTTGATCTGCGGTCTAGGCGGTTTTTGTTCGGGTTTTTTGGGATCACGCTAAGAAGCGCGATTTGAGCGTTGCTAAGCTCGCGCAGGTCCTTTTTGAAGTAAAAATACGCCGCAGTCTTGACCCCTTCGATATTGCCACCGTATGGGGCGAGGTTAAAATACATCCCCAAAATTTCATCCTTGCTGAAGTGCCACTCCAGCTGAAAGGCGTTGAAAATTTCGATGATTTTGTTCTTGTAGCTGCGCTGTTTGGGGCGCATCATACGCGCAACCTGCATCGTGATCGTGGAGGCTCCGACGCGCTCGACGTTGCCTTCGCTTTTTTTAGTAAAATTTTGCGTAAAATTATACGTAGCCGCGCGCAGGATCGAGGCTGGATTGACGCCGAAATGGTAGTAAAAATAGCGATCTTCAAAGTATATCGCGCTTTGTTTCAGCCGCGGCGGTATCTCGTCCGCGCTCGCGTAAAAGCGCCAAATTTGATCGTCGCTGATCTGCATATTTAAAATTTCGCCGTTTCGATCATATAAAATTCTACTCTTCTGCTTGTTTAGCATATCCAAATTTAGCGGATAAAGCGCGTCTAGGATTAAAAACAGAGCGAATGCAAATGCGCAAAATAGCGCGATTTTTAACGTAAATTTTAGAAATTTCATCGCGCAATTATATCAAAGAATTTTAATGATTTTAGGCTATAATGGCGCCTTTTTGCAAAGGAATAATCTTGGACGCTCTAGCTAAGCTAAATACCGAACAATACGCCGCAGCAACCGCTCCTGCGGGGCACAATCTAGTAATCGCAAGCGCAGGCACGGGCAAAACCAGCACCATCGTCGCGCGCATCGCTCATCTGCTAAATCTCGGCACGAGCCCTAGAAAAATTTTGCTTCTTACTTTTACGAATAAGGCCGCGAGCGAGATGATAGCGCGCTTGCAGCGGCATTTTGATAAAAAAATCACCTCCGCAATCGTCGCGGGCACCTTTCACGCCGTATCCTACGCCCTACTTCGCGAGCTGGGCAAAGGCGTGATCCTAAAGCAGCCCGCCGAGCTCAAGACGCTGCTAAAAAGCCTCGTAGAAAGGCGCAAATTTTATCACGTAAGCGACGTGCGCCCCTACGGCGGGGCGTATCTGTACGACGTGTACTCGCTGTATCAAAACAAGGAGATGAACGAGGATTTTGAGACGTGGTTTAGCAAAAACTACGAAGATCAGGCGGAATTTGCCGAAATTTACGCAGATATTTTGCGCGAGTTTGAGGAGGAAAAGGCGAAATTTAACTACGCCGATTTCAACGACGTATTGCTAAAGATGCGCCGCGAGCTGCAAAAGGGCGCGCCGCTGCGGTTTGATGAAATTTTAGTGGACGAGTATCAGGACACGAACTCGCTGCAAGGAAGCCTCATCGATGCCTTCGCGACGAAAAGCCTTTTTTGCGTCGGCGATTTTGATCAGAGCATTTATGCCTTTAACGGCGCAAACATCGACATCATCGGCAGCTTCGGCAAGCGCTTTGCGGACGCTAAAATTTACGCGCTGAATATCAACTACCGCTCAAGCTCGGCGATTTTAGCGCTTGCAAACCGCGTCATCGCGAACAATCCGCGCCTTTACGAAAAGAAACTGATCGTGGGCCGCGAGGGAAAATTTAGCGCGCCTAGGCTGCATGTTTACGACGATACGGCGGCGCAATACGCCCACGTAGCCGCACAGATCGCGCAAAGCGGCACTCCGCGCGAAAAGATCGCCGTCATCTTTCGCAACAACTCCAGCGCCGACGGCGTCGAGGTTGCGCTTAAGGAGCTCGGCATCGGCGCGAAGCGAAAAGGCGGCGTGAGCTTTTTTGAAAGCCGCGAGATCAAGGCCTTTACGGACATTTTCGCGATGATAATAAACCCCAAAGATATGATGGCCTTTATGAGTACGTGCGAATACGCAAGAGGCGTCGGTAGCGCCCTAAGTAAGGAGCTTTTCGACGCACTAATCGCGCTTGGGCACGGAAGCATTCACGCAGGGCTTTTGCGTCCCGACGAAAGCGTTAAAATTTTTGAAAAAAAGAGAAAAAACTACCAGCTCGGACTTTTTGACGATGTAGATATCATCGGCTCGGTATCGCGCTTTGAAGCTTTGGAATTTGACGAGTTTTTTCGCTCGCATCCGGTGCTAAAACATAATAAAATCACCGAGGGCGGCGCCGTATTTTTGCACGAAATTTATAAAATTTTTAAAAAAAGCGGCTCCGCTGCAAGGTCCGCTACGCTCATCTCGCAAATCAAAGACTCGCGCCTTTTTGCGCTTGTGGCGGATTTCATCGCTACAAAGCGCGCGACGCTAAAAAACGGCAAGATAGACGAGGATCGCAAGAAGGACGAAACCGCTCGCATCTACGATAAATGCGGAATTTTAGAGCAGATCGCCGGCAAATACGCGGATCCGCAAAGCTTTTATAACTTCATAACCCTGGGCGCAAAGGAAATGAGCGAGGGCGAGGGGGTAAATCTGCTCAGCGTGCACGCAAGCAAGGGGCTTGAGTTTTGCAGCGTCTATCTCATCGATCTGGCGCAAAACCGCTTCCCGAACCTCAAGCTAATGGCGATGGGCGGCAGCCTGGAGGAGGAGCGGCGGCTATTTTACGTGGCGGTCACCAGAGCGCGCGACGAGCTGGTGCTAAGCTACGCGAAATTTGATAAGATCAGAAAAGTTAGCTACGAGCCGAGCTGCTTTTTAAGGGAAGCGGGGCTGGTGAAGTAGGCAAATTTTGCTCGTTAAATTTGAAAATTTCATTTTAGCGCGGGCGGATCATTTGAGTAAGAATTTTACTCCTCGCGTACGCCTGACGCGCCGCCGCCCCGGCTTCTTTAGCGGATTGCTGAAGCAAGAATTTCGCTGCATGATTTTTGTAAATTTTTCGATTTGTAAATTTTTGCAGTGCCGACGTTGTGAGATATTTTGCAGCGGGCTAAAATTTGAATTTTTGATTACGCTCTGCTGCCGTGTTTTATACATCGCGGAGCTCAAATTTTATTTAACAAATTTTAAAATGCTGCAAATTCCACGACGAGTTAAAATTTTAAGGCACATCAAATTTACGGCGCTACAAATTTTAAATTTCACTACGTATTGCGCGCGCTGTAAAAAATACGCGCCCCACTAAATTTATTGTAGCACGAAATCCCGAGCGGCGGCAACCCGCATATTTGATAAATAGATTTCGCATCGCGTAAAATTCCATTGCCGGTAAAGTTTGCTGCCGATCAATTTATCGCCGCATAAAATACTGTCGCGCAAATTTAGCGCAGCACAAAGTCCTTCGCCGCGCAATTTCACATCGTATTAAACACCCTATCTCCCGCGTCTCCGAGGCCCGGCACGATATATTTTTGCTCGTTTAATCTCTCGTCGATCGCCGCGGTAAAAACCTCGACCTGCGGGTAGATCTCGCTAAATCTATGAAGCCCCTCGGGCGCTGCGATGATGGAGATAAATTTGATCTTTTTGACGCCGTTTTTCAGCAGAAATTTCACCGCATCGATCGCCGTACCGCCGGTCGCAAACATCGGATCGATGATGATTGCGGTGCGCTCCGCGGCGTCTGTAGGCAGCTTGGCGTAAAAAAACTCCGCCTGCGCAGTCTTTTCGTCGCGCTGAAAGCCTAAAAATCCCACGCTAGCGTCGGGCATAAGCTTAAATACGCTATCTAGCATCCCCAGCGCGGCGCGCAAAATCGGGCAGATCATGATCTTTGTGGCGAGCTTATACGCGCTAGTTTGCGCCACGGGCGTATGCACGCTCACCTCGCGCAGCGCCAGATCGCGCGTGGCTTCGAACATCATCAGGTAGCTGATCTCATCGACGAGCATGCGGAACTGAAACGGATCGGTCTCCCGATCGCGCAGGATCGTGAGCTTATGCTCGATCAGCGGGTGCTTGATAAGCCTCACGTTAGGCAGCTCGCACGCGGTTTGGTGCGTACATTTTTGGCTTTGGCTCATTTTCTCTCCTTAAATTTACTGAATTTTGCGCCCTTTTAGGCATTTTGATCGTATGTTTTAGCGCGAGCGCTCGCGTCATGTTGCTGAAATTTCGCCGATAACGGCAACGCGATTTTAAATTTAGCTCATTTTAGCTCGCAATGCGCGCGTTACGTTTAAATTTAGC
>CAUSBF010000148.1:0-4826 GCA_963529595.1 uncultured Campylobacter sp. | reverse complement strand
CGAAAATTTACGAACTCAAAATAAAATCCGTAACCGCAAAGGCTAAAATTTTATAATGCGTCCAAATTTGCGCTTCCTGCGCCATGCCTTACTTTGCGGGAATCTCTTCTTTTATATGTTTTTATCCTTTTTGTCGACCGCCCTACTTTACTTGCGATCGACATTCGCTTAGGTTTAGTGCGGTACCTCTTTTCAACGCCGCTATTTGATTTCAGTTATGATAGGCTTTTAAGGAGCGAGATTGAAATTTTTTGTAACCGCCGTGAATACGGAGGTAGGAAAGACATTCGTTACGGCTTCGCTTCTGCGGGCGTTTTTGCAAAGCGGTCGCACCGTAATCGCGCTAAAGCCCGTGCAGACGGGATGTGAGATGAGCGGCGGCAGGCTTGTCGCGCCGGATGTGAGCGAATATGCTAAAGTAAACGCATATAGCGACATTGCGCCGATTTATGCGTTTAAATTTCCGGCTTCGCCGCATTACAGCGCGAGTTTAGAGCATCGAGAGATCAAGACGGATGAAATTTTAAAATTTATCGACGCTCATTCGGTGCAGTGCGAAATCACGCTGATCGAAGGCGCGGGCGGTATTTTCGTGCCGCTAAACTCGCGCGAGAGCTTTTTGGACGTGATGAGAGCTGTAGATGCGCCAATCGTTTTGGTCTGTAAAAACGAGCTGGGCGCGATAAACAGCGCACTTTGCAACGTCTATGTCCTGCGCTCGCACGGGCTTAAAATCGCGGCGCTGGTTCTAAATTTTACCGACGAAAAGGACGAAATTTGCGTATCGAACGCGGCGTATCTGAAAAGCAAGCTCAAAGGCATACCGGTAATATCACTACGCAAATTTCAAAAAGACGACTTTGCCGCCGCCGCGCACTCTTTTGAAAATTTCATCGCTTCGCTAAATTTTAACGATCCGTCGCAGATGGACACGAGCGCGGCAAATTTAAACGAAACCGCTGCGATAGCCTTGGATGCGGCGCAAAGGGGTCAGAAGGATGCAAATTTAGATGGAAATTCCAAAGATTGTGATGCTCGTTTTGCTTTGGACACAGCGCAGGTCTGCGAACAAGACGGCGAAATCAAAAGTAGCCGTGCCGAGCCGCCGCTCATTTGCGCTTTAAACACGGGCCCCATTGATCTAAGCTTCGATGCGAAACATCTTTGGCACCCATACACTTCTGCGACGCATCCGCTTAAGGCGCACGGCGTGCTCCGCGCCGAAGGCAATAAAATCTACACGACGCAGGGCGCGCTGATCGACGGGATGAGCTCTTGGTGGTGCGCCGTGCAAGGATACGGCAGCGAGGCGTTAAATGCCGTGGCGACCGCGCAGATGAAGGAATTTTCTCATGTGATGTTCGGCGGGCTTACCCACGCGCCCGCCGTAAATTTAGGCAAAAAACTACTCTCTATGTTGCCGCAATTTGATCGTATCTTTTACGCGGACAGCGGCTCGGTAGCGGTCGAGGTCGCGCTGAAGGCCGCGATCTGCTATCAGCAAAACGTATCGCCTAAAAAGAGTAAAATTTTAACCGTCAGAGGCGGGTATCACGGCGATACGTTCGGCGCGATGAGCGTTTGCGATCCGATCACCGGCATGCATTCGCTATTTAGCGGCATCTTGGCGCGTCAAATTTTTGCACCGCGCCCGAGCTGTCGCTTCGACGCGCCGTTTGACCCATCTAGCACCGATGAAATTTTTAAAATTTTTAAAGAAAACAAAGATGAGATCGCAGCAATCATAATCGAGCCTATCGTCCAGGGAGCCGGCGGGATGTGGTTTTACCATCCGAAATTTTTAGACCGTCTCCGCGAGCTGTGCGACGAAGCGGACGCGGTGCTCATCTTTGACGAGATCGCCACCGGCTTTTGGCGCACGGGCAGGGTATTTGCATACGAATACTGCGGCGCGGCACCCGACATAATCTGCATAGGCAAGGCGCTAAGCGGCGGATTTATGAGCTTTGCGGCTGTTTTGACGAACGAAAAGATCGCGCACGGCGTGAGCAAAAACGGCGGTGTTTTGATGCACGGACCGACCTTCATGGCAAACCCTCTAGCTTGCGCCGTTTCGCTTAAAAATTTAGAAATTTTGTGCGCGCAGGACACGGCGCAAAAGGTCGCGCAAATCCACTCCGACCTGCAAGAGGGCCTGAGGGGGTGCAGGAGCTTAGACGGCGTGGCGGACGTTCGCACCTTGGGCGCTATCGGCGTCGTAGAGATGAAGGAGGCGGTGGACGTAGAGGCGCTGCAGGAGTTTTTCGTAAAAAGGGGCGTCTGGATCAGACCGTTTGGCAAAAACATCTATATCATGCCGCCGTTCATCACACCAAGAAGCGATACGCAAGCGCTTTGCGAAGCGATCCGCGATGCGGTAAAATTAAAAATTTATAAAGGATAAGATTGCAAATTTTAATCGTATTTATCATATTTCTACTTTTGCTAGGCTTCTTGGAATTTCGCAAAAAGACCGCTCTTGAGGGCTTTTTAGTCGCGGACAGAAAGGCGAGCGCTTTTGAGATTGCATTTTCGATAGTCGCTACCTGTGTGGGCGGCGCAGCTACGATCGGCGTGGTATCGAATATGCAAAAGTATGGATTTGCCGCGGTTTGGTGGCTTTTAAGCGGCGCGATCGGACTGATGGTTTTAGCGATTTTTATTGCGAAAATTCTACGCGCGAGCAAGGCGCTGACTTTCGCGCAGATAGCAGAAATTTTTATCGACAAAAGAGCCAGGCTCGTTAGCGCGGTTATCATTTGCGTGGCGTGGTGCGCTATTTTAGCGGCGCAGTTTAGCGCTAGCGCACGCATACTCTCGACGTTTGATCTAAATTTCAACTCCTCGTTACTCATCGGAGGCGCGGTCATCACCGTTTATACGATTTTGGGCGGACAAAGAGCGGTCATTAGAAGTGATGTATATCAATACGCTATCGTAATCGCGGCGTTTTTGGCAGTTTTGCTCTGGCTAAATTTTAATTCGCCGCAGGTATTTGAAAATGTAAATTTTACGCTCAAAAATGACGCCTTCGGATACGATAAGATCGGATATTATCTGCTGGTTATCGGTACTAGCTACGTGATCGATCCGATGCTATTTTCTAGAATTTTAAGCGCAAAGGACGAGCGCGCGGCGATCCTGGGCTCTATCTTCGGTGCTTTTGGAATCGCAATCAGCAGCATAATGATCGCTTTTATAGGTTTCGGTGCGATGAGCCTTGCGACCGCCGGCACGAGCGGCGAAAATCTGCTTAACGTAAGCCTTTTTAATGCGCTGCCTGCGTCGTTGGGCTCGGTTTTGATGCTGGGACTATTGGCGGCGATCATATCCTCTGCGGACACCTGCTTGATCACGGCTTCTAGCATCTTCGCGCACGATATTTTGCGAAGCGAGGATCTAAAAATTTACCGCATCGCTACGCTAGGTTTCGGCGCGATCGCGCTACTTTTAGCAAGCTTCGGGGGCGAAATTTTAAACTATCTCTTCGCAGCGAGCAACATCTTCGTAAGCGGCGTGGCGACGGCGCTATTTTTCGCCATCATCTTTCGCGGCAAGATCGATAAGGATCTTGTTTTGTGCGCCATGTATCTAGGCGGCGCCTTGGGGCTAGCTGCGGCTATTAGCGGTATAAATGCCTTTGCCGTAGCAGGGATCATTACGGCGTGCATTTTATGCCTGGCGGCCAGATTAAAATTTAACGCAGCCTCTTCAAAGCTTGATCCAAACTGCGTCTGCATACCCAAAGCAAGCGAGTACGAAGAGAAATAAGCGCAGCTAGCCGCTTTCGGTAAAATTTTACACGGGCGGATACAGCGCGTTTAATAGGATCGTTATCGCATAAGAGCGAAGCTATGAAATTTATCTAGTGCATAGCGTCTAAATTTAAAAAGGGGCGAGAAATCTCCCGCCCCTGAAATTAAGTATAGGATTTGATTTTATAGATGTGTGAGCTAGAGCTTGCTCACCTCTTAAATTTAAAACATAATCTCAAACCCTGCATTGATAGCTCCGCCTCTTGTTTTGCCTATGTAGCCCTTGCCTCCTAGGCTAAGGATTAGGTTCTTGCTCTCATACTTATAGCCGGCTTCAAATACTCCGGTCGAACCTTTTAAGCTAGGTTTAGGAGCGTCAAGTCCCATAGTAGATGCTTTAGCATCTCCGCTAAACTCATACTCGTATGCGCCTCCAAAGTATAGGTTATGCTCATCTTTTAAATTTATAGTATCTCTAAGACCCGCTCTTACTCTATTAGATGTAACGCTATCAAAGTGATATCTCTCGCCAGAGCTTATAGAGGCATCGGCATCATCCGTGTAAGCATATAGCCATTTAGTATAAACGTCTAGTTTATTACTTTGGCTTAGATCAAAGATCTGACCTATTCCTATATGAGTAGCCATATAGGTTGAGCTGATATCAAACTTCTCATTATGAGCTAATACTCCAGGAGCTATAGCATAGGTCCAGTCGTTACTATTGTAGTCGCTACTTATCTTACCTACGTGAAAGCTTGCATCAAGGTAGGTGCCGCTAGTAAAGTTTTGCTTTAGCATCAAGCCTCCGCCTATATACTCGCTATCTCCGTCTGCATGTAGACCGCTATCTAAGTAGCTATCGTAGTTGGCTTTTCCATATTCAACGAATACTCCGCTTAAGATATCTCCTGCGAAATTCTCAGTTAAGCTGGCTAGTCCTGCTGCTACTCCGTAACCTTTGGAATTTACGTGTGAGCCCGTCTCATACCTTAGATCATAAGCTTCACTTATAGCAAAAGGAAATAGCTCTAAGTGTCCGTCAGGTATTAGCTTATCTAGGTAGTTGGT
>CAUSBF010000147.1:0-4868 GCA_963529595.1 uncultured Campylobacter sp. | reverse complement strand
GGTTAAATCCGTGAATCTGCTCGGCGCAAAACAGATAAAAAATAGAGAAAAACCAGGTAAAGCCGAACTTTTTAAATTTTACGTCGTTTTCATATTTTTGCACCACCATCGCCGTGAAAAAAAATCCGATCAGCGGCGGCAGCCCCCTATACACCGCACTTAGAAGCAGGTAGAAAAGAACTCCCGCGCTAAAAAGCGTGTCCGCTATAACGTATAGATAAGTGCGATTTCGTTGCATACCGGAAACTTTTTGCATTTAATACAATCTGCCCAAATTTTTTGCGCGGGCAGCTCGTCCTTTGGGATTTCGGTAAAACCCAGCCGCTCAAAAAATTCCTTTTGATAGGTGAGCGTAAATACGCTTTTTAGCCCGTAAAATTTCGCCTCGTCTAGCAGCTCATTTACGATAGCTCTGGCAATGCCCCGCCTGCGAAACTGCGGAGCGACGATGAGCGAGCGCACCTCGGCAAGATCGGCGTTAAAAATTTTAAGCGAAGCAAAGCCCGCTAAAATTTCGGCTTCTTTTAGACACTGCGATTCGCAAGGCTGCGAAAAATCATTCTGAAAAACGCCCGCGCTTTGCGAATATTCGCTCCGCAAAATTTGCTCTTTGCCCGCTTGTGCACGGCTCGCTCCGGATACGGCTTGCGCTGCGCTATTTCGTGGCGCGCTATTTTGAGACGTAGCTAGTTGCGGCGCAAAATTGCCCGCGGCATTTTCGGCGGAATTTTCAGAAATATTTTCGGCAAAATTTTCTGCGGAGCTTTGGATTAAATTTAAATCGACATTGCGCGCTAAATTTAAATCAGAATTCTCGGCTAAATTTAAATCGGAATTTTCCTTGAAATCAAAACTCGTATCCGCCTTAGAATCGCAGCTAAACGCCAGCACGTATGAGCGAATATGAGCAGCGATCTCATCGCTTTCAAGCGGCAAGATTACGCCGTTTTGAACCTCCTCTTTTACGAGCTCCTGCATACGCGAAATGTCGCAAAGGCGCGCCTTTTTTAGCCGTATCATCTAAAATTTTCCCTAATCTTTGCGCAATTTTTGCGGCGCATTTTATATCCGCTAAATTTAATTATTTTGAAATTCTGCGCCGTTAAATTTAACGTATTTAAATTTAGAAATTTCATAATCCAAACGCCCCGCGTACGATGATCTCGCGCGCTTTTTGCAGCCCGCCACCCTTTAGCGTAGAGACCAAAACCGCCTGCGGATCGTGCCTCAAAAGCTTTGCGCGCTCGCTTTGGTTGAGCTTGTCGGCTTTGGTGTAGAGCCTCACGACCTTTTGATCGCCGCGCAGAAAACTAGCGAGATAGTTTTGCAAATTTTTATCTATCGTAAGATCAAACTGCCTCGCGTCGATGAGATGGACGAAAAGCTTGATATTTAGGCGCTCTTTGATGAACTCGTCGAGATTTTTTTGCCAGATATAATGCAGTTTTTTAGAGACCTTAGCGTACCCAAACCCCGGCAGATCCACGAAGATCAAAGAGATATTTTCCCCCAAGCTCGCAAGATCCGAAAAGGCGGGGTTGCCCGCTAAGCTTAGCGCGGATCTGCCTGTAAAATTTAATTCGGAGCTTTGCGCGGAATTCGGCGCGAAACCCGCCGCAGGATCTGTCTCGCGATCCGATCTAAAATCCGCCGAAGCGCTTTTTAAATTTAAAACGCAAACTTGCTTTAAATTTCGCTCAGACGCCGCAGCCTCCGCGTGATCTTGCGCGCAATTTGCAGCCGAGCTTAAAGCCTCTTTGCTCGCTAGATCGGGCGATGTTTCATTTTGCGAGCCGTCCGAGTCTGCGGCAAGCTTTTGTTTAAATTTAACTTCAAAGAAATTTATGAGCTGCGTTTTGCCCGGCGTCGAGCTTGATTTGGCTAGATTTTTGCGCCCGGTAAGCGCGTTTATCAGGCTGCTTTTGCCGACGTTGGAACGCCCCAAAAACGCCACTTCGCTCATCGCAAACTCGGGCGCACCCGCGATATTTGCGGCGGAGGTGATAAACTGCGCGCTGCTAGGATAGATCATTTGTTTTGATCTTCGACCTGAAAGATCAGACGCACGGGCTTTTTCTCGCCGCCACCGCTTTTTACTTCATAGGTGCCCTTTTGGCGATTTACGATGATCTTATCGCCGTAAACCTCCTTTTTGGTCTCGGCCTCGTGTAGATAGGCGTTGTTTTCGAGCGTGTAAGCCTCGATAGTCGGATCGTAGGTCAGCACGCCGCCCTTGCCGTCGTAATGCTTTTGATTGAGTAAAATTTTAAAATTTGCATTTCCCGTCGCGACATATTTGGTAGGCTGGCGCTTGGCGTCGAAGTAGATCGTCACTTTGTCGGAATTTAGCGTATCGTAAGCGCCCTTTTTGATGCGAACGTTGCCCGTCAGCACGCTGATCTGCTTGATCTCGTCGGCGAAAAAATTATCCGCCGTGACCTCGACTTGCTCCTGCGCGGCGCTAAGAGTAGTCGCGCAGGAGCCCGCAATTAGCGCAGCTGAAAGTATTAGTTTGTGGAGTTTTGATCTTTTATTAAATACCATGCGTGGACTCCTTTTGAGTTTGTTTGTTTGGTTTTAGTATCGTAGCTGATGCTTGCGCCCGTGATGCGGTCGCCGCCTTGGCGCAGCACGTATGGCACATCGGAGCGGACGATCTTGCTGCTCGTATCGTAGATGATCTCCTGCGCCGTGTAATCAAAGCCTCTGCTATTTACATAGTGCGCGTCGCCGTTAAATTTTATCAGCTCGCCTGCGCGCGTCGCGGTCTTTGAAACCAAAGTGTGATTTAGATCCGCGCTAATCTCCTCGGCTTTAAAATTTACAAACTCGTCGCGATCCTTATAGCGAGTGCCGCTGTCCGCGGTAAATTTAGCATCCACGCGCTCGCCGATTTGATAATCGACGATCTTTTTCATCTCCATATTCGCAATGCTTAGATCCTGCCTAAACATATCGCTAAAATACGGCGTCTGCACGCTTAGAAACACCATCGCGACGCAAAAGATCGCAATCGCGACGTAGAAAATTTTTATCACCATCGCTAGGCTCCTTTTGATCTACGCAGAATTTTGCCCCTCGCGCACGCTTGCGAAACTACAGCCATTTGCTATTCCACTCTTCGCGCATGCCGTTTTTATCGACGAGCATTTCGATCATCTCGCGCACCGCGCCGCAGCCGCCGTTTTTGCTTAGCGTGACGTTCGCTTTTAGCGAGCTTAGCGCATCGGCGGGCTTAAAGCTGATCGCGACCGCATTTAAAAGCTTCGCGTCGTTTATATCATCGCCGATCGCAGCGGCCTCATCGAAGCTTAGGTTTAAATTTTTTAAAATTTGCTCCGCCCTTGAGAGCTTGTCTTTTTCGCCTTGAAAGAGCGTATCGATCTTCAGCTCGCGCGCGCGGTTTACGACGATTTGCGAGCTTTTGCCGGTGATGATCGCGACCTTTAGCCCCAGCCGCTGCCACTCCTGGATGCCGAACCCGTCTTTTACGTTAAATTTCTTCATCTCTTCGCCGCCGTTTGAATGATACAGCCCGCCGTCGCTAAGGCAGCCGTCTACGTCTAAAAATATGATCTTTATCACTTCGTTTTCCGTTTTTTGAAATTTTGTGATTTTAACGAAATTTGGCTGAATTTTTAGCAAACGGCGTATAAATTTAAGCCGCGATCTTAGCCCTTAATCGGCACGTAGCCGCTATTTTCGATGATGCTTTGCCCCTGCGGCGAAAGGATCCAATCTATCAAGATGCGGATATTTTCGTTTTTGTTATTTTCGTCGTAAACCGCGTAAATTTCGGCTACGAGCGGGTATTTGCGGCTAGCGATATTTTCTTTGTTCGGATACGCGCCGTTTAGGCTAAGCATCTTCACGCCGCCGTTTCGCACGATCCCCTCGACGTAGTATCGAAACGAAAAGCCGATCGCACTACCGAAAAAGCCCGTGATCTTGCGCTTAGGCTGCGTCTTGCCCATAAATTTCAAAAACGCGCTCTGGCTGCCGCTGCCCGCGTTTCGCTGCACGGCATCTATTCGCATACGCTCGCCGCCTAGCTGCGACCAATCGTCAAACTCCCCAGAATAGATCCCTCGCACCTGATCCACGGTTAAATTAGATACTTTGTTATTCGCATTTACGATAAAGACGAACGCCTCCAGCCCGATCGGCACAAAGCGCAAGCGCACGCCCTTTTCCTGCGCATAAGCTAGCGGCTGCTTCGAAGGAGCAGCGACGAAAATGAGATCCGCCTCGCCGTCGCTTATGGCCTTGTATGCGCCGCGAGTGTTGCTAAATTTAAGCCTGCTAGCATTGGTAAAATTTTGCCCGTCAAACTCCACACTTTCTTTGGGATAGTTTGCCGCGACGAATGCCGAAAATACGGGATACAAAGCCGCTGCGCCGTCGATTGTAGGCAGATCGCCGCTAAGTTTTAAGCCGGAGCTGGCGCGCACGATCTGCGAGCCCTGCTCAAACGGCAGGAATTTATGCAGCTCGATCGATTTGGCCTGCATCGTGACGCTGCTTTGATTTATGTATCGCTTCACAACGAGGCGGTAAAACGCAAAATCGAAAGCCGCCAAGCTAAGCACCAGCAAAATGGCGATAATTGCACGCTTCATCTTAGTTTCCGTTTGCAATATAGGAGATGATCGAGCATTTGCTCTGAAGATACAGCGCCGCTGCGGTTAGCGCGCAAACGCTGATCGCCCACGCCGTAATTATTACTGCGATCGTTTTTTGAAAAATTTCATCGCTCATTTTGCACCTCACATATGCGCAAGCGCGCGGTCAAGTAGCCATAAAAAACCGGCTAAAACCGCCGAAAAAATTATGAATAAAAACGTGGAGAGAATCAGGAGATTTCTAAT
>CAUSBF010000146.1:0-4870 GCA_963529595.1 uncultured Campylobacter sp. | reverse complement strand
ATATCCATCCGCAGACATTGCGGCAATATGAGCGCGAAGGGCTCGTAAGCCCGGGGCGCACTGAGGGTAAGATGCGCCTGTACTCGGCGCATGATATGGACCGCATACGCATGATTTTAAACCTTACAAAGGAGCTTGGCGTCAATCTTGCGGGCGTGGACGTGATCTTTCGCCTGCAAGAAAGGATCGCCGAATATGAGCGCGAGATCGAGGAGCTGCGGGCTAGAATTTTAGAGCTTGGCGGAGAGACAGACTAAGGTCTGCGAAATAAAAATTTTAAAGCTCAGCAAAAAACAGGTCCTGGTGCTACAAGCTGAAATTTTAATGCTATCAAAAAGCAAGATCGCCTCGTAAGCGTAGATTCAAGCGATAAATTTTGATTTTCAGAGCGGATTTATGGACGCATTAAATTTAAAGTCGTGCTAAGTAAACCCGGGCGAATTTTCTTGCAATTAAATTTAAAAGCCGTCTTATATAATTTAGCTTTAAAATTTAAAATTCCAAGTCGTGCTAGGCTTTAAAATTTTGTCGCGGACCTCTAAATTTAGCGATAAAGTGCGACATAATTTCTCTATTTTTAAGCGGGATTTTAGTAAAATCACATTATAAAATTTACCCGTAAATTTATATGAAAAGATAAAATTTCATCGATTATCGCCTCCGGTAAATGGTCGCGGATAATGTAAAATTTGACAATAAATTTAGCGCTAAATTTTACGTATAATCTTACAAAAAAGGGAGTTAATGGAGCTTGTTATAGAGCTATTTCTTGCGATCACCGCGCTTGCGATAGTGCTAAATATCGTCTTTAAAATTTTTGAAATTCCCACTATCATCGGCTATATCGTCGCGGGCGTGTGCTTTTCGCAGATCTATAGCCTAAGCAGCGTCGAAAACGCCCATATGTCTGAGCTGGCGGAATTTGGCATCGTCTTTTTGATGTTTACCATCGGGCTTGAGTTTAGCTTCCATCACCTGATGAGTATGAAAAAGGACGTGTTTTTTAATGGCATACTCCAAGTACTCGGCACCGGTATTATCTTAGCGCTCATCATCGATCAAGCTTTCGGCGGAAACATAAAAACGGTGATGATTATCGGGCTTGCGCTCGCGCTTAGCTCTACGGCGATCGTGCTAAAAACGCTCAACGAAACAGGCGAAATCAACCAAAACTACGGGCGCAAGGTACTTGGCATCCTGCTATTTCAAGATCTCGCCGTCATTCCTATTTTGCTGATGATTGACATATTCGGCTCGACCGACAATACCCCCGTGAACTATCTAATCTTAAAAACCGCCGTAAGCGCCGCCATAGTGGTAGTGATCCTTTTCGTGCTCGGCAAATTCGCCTTCAACCGCTTCCTCTACTACGTCGTAAAGACGAATTCTAAAGAAATTTTCATCGCGACCATCCTTTTTACCGTCGTGGGGGCTAGCTTTTTGGCGCATGTTTTTGGCTTTTCATACACGCTGGGCGCATTCATCGCGGGCATGCTCATCGCAGAAACCGAGTATAAACACGAGATAGAGGCCGATCTGACGCCGTTTCGAGACATACTGCTCGGACTTTTTTTCATCACGATTGGTATGCAGATAAATTTTGAAGTCATCGTCTCGCACTATGGGCTAATCCTGCTCGCTATTATCGTTATAATGGCGCTTAAAACGGTTGTGATTTACGCGATCTTATTTCTCTCGACCGGTAAAAGGATAGCGCTAAAAGCGGCGCTATCGCTATGTCAGATAGGTGAGTTTGCGCTTGCGATCTTTTCGCTACTGATGAGCCGCGATATGCTAAGTAAGGAAAACGGGCAAATTTTAATTACAGTCGTAACCGCGACTATGATTTTAACGCCGTTTATTCTTAAGAATTTAAACAAAATCGCCAACCGTTTCGAGTCCAAGGTTGAAAAGCTCGAGGATGAGGAGCATAAAACTCAAATCCCACCGATGAAAAATCACATCATTGTAGCAGGCTACGGCAGGATAGGGCAAGAAGTTGTGCTACGTCTTAAAGATCAGGGGCTGCTATACGTAGTCGCCGAGAGCGATTTAGAGCTCGTGGATCTAGGCAAATCGCGCGGAGAGAATATATACTTTGTAAATATAATGCAAAAAACTGCGATAGACGAGCTGCATGCGCGCGATGCGTCGGTCATCATCCTAACGATCGCAAATCAGCAAAAGCTCGACATCGTCGCCAAGATGCTAAACGGCTCTAATTTAAAAGCAAATATCATAGTGATGCATACGGGCGCTGATCCGCAAAGCGAGCTGCAGAGCGAATACGGCGAAAATTTTATCTTCGTAAAAAAGGAGAGAGTAGTAGCCAATGCGCTTTTACAAGAGGCGCTGAAATGCAAGCTAACGCAGTAGCCTTGAGCGTTTAAGATCAAATTTAAACGCATTTGCTATGCCTAAAATATCCACGCTTCTTTATTCTTACTTCTACGCTCAGCTAATTTAAAGCGTTTTAATGAACGCAGATAAATAGATATATTTAAATGGCGGGCTTGCAAATTTAAAGGCGCGAAGTGCTGCTTTGGATTGATTTAAATTCTAAATTTAAGCTGTCATTCCACGGCAAAGGGATACTCCGATAAGGAGCTGATGAAATATATTTGAGCGATAAAGTTATTTAAAAATTCGTTTAAATTTTACTAATTTCACTCTTTTATCTCTTTATAAACGCTTAAGTTGCGTGCTAGGCAAACAAGGGTAGTAATAACGGACACAGGCGTCACTGCTAGAAGATAAAATAAGCCAAAAAAATAGCCCTATATCGCTAGATTCACTACCGCCGCCGGCAAGCCATAACACTATAGCCATAATGGGATAATACAAAACCAATGTCACAATCGCAAAATTTTCTATCGCGAAAATCGTATTGCTTTTTTTGGGATTTTCTACGAAAAGTTTGCTGTATCTGCGCTTTGAAAAGAAAAATATAATCGTGCAAACGGCGCTAATTATAAACGCCCAGTGTAATTCGTACGAATTTGGTAAAAATAAAATCAAAAAAACCGTTATCGCAAAACTCACGAAAGCAAATCTGATCAAACGGTGAAGTTGATATTTTTGCTTTAAATTTTTTGCAATTTGTGCTAGAGCTTTGCCGTATTCCAGCGCCTCCTCTTTTCTTTGGATAGATTCTGCTTCAAGGCTCGCGTCATTAAATTTTTGCTCAAATTTAGCAGTTTCATCTTGGGCGCCTTGCGCCTCGCCGTTTGTTTTGTTAAAATTTTGCTCGCCGGAAATTTTATCAGCGATGACTCCGCCGATTTTTGCTTGCGATTTTGGTGCCGGTAGATACACGGTCTCATCGGCGTCAAATTCCGGATTTGCGTTATATGTTATTATCGCCGCCGGAATAGCGATAAAAATAGCGGGTATAATCTGATGTGTATCCCAGTCTATGTGATATTTTATCTGTAAATAAAATCCGATCAAAGCACAAAGGACGTAAAATATCGCAGCCACATGTATCCATATAAGCATAAAGGCTTTATCTGCATTGCCAAATAGAAGCAGGGCGTATTTTTTATACTTCAGCCTGTTTAGGCAGACGAGTATATTTATCGCAGATAGCGCAAGCATGCATAAAAACGACATTATGGGCGCATCATGTACAAACGTAAGAAACACGACGATATAAATCAGGAAGGTCAAAAGTGCCCCTAAAACAGATATCTACAAAAGCGAAATCTATCGTAGCTTTTTAAAATTTCTTGCGGAATTTGGCCGATGTCCGCGGGGGTTTTGTCTTTTTGCGTTTGCATTTTTACCGCCTTTCTCGGTTATTTTAGCTCAAATTTTGCTTTTTTACTCCGTAGCGTTTTAAATTTAATGAAGCAAGCTTTTTTGACTTGCTTCTTTTTTAGCGGACAAGCGATCCCGATTTCTCGCCCCTTTTTAAATTTAGAAGAGAATAAAATTCTAAGACCGCAGCCCTTAATTCGATTTGTGCTTTAAAATTTCAAAGCGCAGCGTATAAAAATTTTCAATTTTTATTTTATGTGATAAGCTACAAAAATTTAACTCATTTTTACGCGATAAATTTAATATTATACGTAACTTGCCTTCTATATACCACGAGCGATCGCCAGAGCAGATACGGTTGGTTATTTTCAAGATGATAAGCCGGCTCGAATATGTAATTCCAGCATTGTGAGAGCGGAGCGTTGCGCTAAACGTCCACCCGCACGAACGCCCAGTGCATAAAATCCCGTTCTGGTTTGTATTTGCCGCTGTTAAAATACTCCGCTAGCCGCGCCTCTTCCGTACCGCTTAGCTCGCCGCCTAGCATCCAGCGCGTCTTTTGCACAAACTCCTCCGCGCTTTTCGCTCCGCCGCCGTGGCACTGGGCCTTGATATAGCTTAGGCTCGGTAGATAGCCCATTTGAAATAGGATGTTTAAAAGATAGACGAAGTCTGGCTTTTGCTCCACTTCGCGCCCTATCGCGTCCAAAATATCCCCGTCCACGAAGCTGCCGCCCACTTTAAACGTGATGTAAAGCGCCTTTTTGGTCTTTGAAAGAAGCTTGCCAAGCGCAGTTTTTAGATCGTCCACCTCGAGGCAGCGCGAAGCAAAGACGAGATCGCACGCAGGTACGTCCGACCAGTCGTCCTCGAAGGCCTTTTGCGCAAATTTTGCGTTTTTTGCGCCGTAAATTTGAGCGTTCTCGCGGGCGAATTCCAGCATTTTGGGCGAAAAGTCGTAGCCGTAAATTTGATCCACCTTTTCCGCCGCCAGCACGCTTAACGCGCCCGCTCCGCACGCGAAATCAAACAGCGTAGAAACACCCGTAAAATCGACCTTGTCTATAAACTCGCGCGCGTAGGCGCTTTTCATCACGCCTTCGCTGAAGCT
>CAUSBF010000145.1:0-4875 GCA_963529595.1 uncultured Campylobacter sp. | reverse complement strand
AAAATTTAGCCTATTTTTTACCTAAAATTTCGTAAAATTACGACTTTAAATTTTCAAAAAGGACACTAATGAATAAAAGTTTGGAATTCAGAGCCGACATCGGAATGATCTTCGTGGCGATCGCTTTTGGGCTCGGGTATCTGCCCACCTCGCAGGCGCTTGCGAGCAACAACGTCTTCGTGCTGCTATTTTGGCGCTTTTTCGCCGCGAGCATCATCGCAGGCGCGATATTTTTCCCCAAGCTCAAGACCATAACTTCGCGCGAGATCAAGCACGGCGCGGTACTTAGCCTGTTTTTATTCGCAGGCTTTACGTCGCAGACCTTCGCCTTTAAATTTGCGCAAAGCTCCTCCGTGGCGTTCATCATCGGTCTAAACGTCGCGCTCGTGCCCTTCATCGCCGCGGCGCTGTTTAGGCATAAAATTTACTCCTACGCCTACGCAGGCATCGCGCTCGCGATCGCTGGGCTCTATCTCATCGGCGATACGCAGCTAGGCCTGGGCAAGGGCGAAGCGCTGGCGCTAGTCTGCGCGTGCGCGTATTCGTTTCACATCGTGCTCACCAACCGCTTCGTTCAAAGCTGCGACGTAGCGGGCATCGCCTACGTACAGATCCTCTGCCTAAGTGCGCTTTGCTGCTTTGCGGCGATTTTTTTCGAAAAGGTCAGCATCGTGCCGGTGATGGATAGAAGCTTTTTCGTCGCGATGGCGGTGATCTGCCTGTTGGGAACGGTTTTTGGCTTTTTTGCACAGGCCTTGATGCAGAAATACACGACGCCCGTAAAAACCGCTCTGTTTTTCACGCTCGAGCCCGTGACGGCGGGCATTATGGGCGTATTCGTGGGCGGCGAGAGGCTAAGCGCGATGCAAATTTTAGGCGCGGCGCTCATCCTCGCAGGCGTTTTGATAAGCGAGATCGGAAGCTACCTCAGCGCGAAACGGAGCAGATCCGCAGGCGCTTGATTTTGCGGCGGCGCAAATTCCATAACTTCCATGCCACGTGGAATTTTGCGCCATAAAATTCCGTGCCATATAAAATTTGCACGCGAAATTCCATATCGCATAAAATTCTGCGCCTTAAAATTTCGCGGTGAAATTCTGCGCCGCGCATAATTCTATATTGCGCGGAATTTTGCGGCGTCTCTCGCAAGGATACGTTAAAATTCCGCAACAAAATTTCGTATTAAAATTTACCCAGCAGAGGCGTGCGGCGAAGCTTTAGCGATAAAATTTCATTGCTTAAGCGATACAATAGTAAAATAATGAAATTTTAACAAAGGAGCCCCTATGAAAAAAATCATCCTTCTTGTTGCCGCGCTTGCGGGCATATTGTTTGCCAAAAGTGCAGAGCTCGCCACGCCGCCCGATCATAAAGACGGCGTAAATCACCTAGAATTGGTGCTGATTTTAGATAAATCAGGCTCGATGAGCGGGCTTGAGAGCGATACGATCGGCGGATTTAACTCGATGATAGAAAAGGAGCGCAAAGAGGGCATCGACGCGAGCGTCACGACCGTGCTTTTCGATACGAAATTTAACGTCATCCACGACCGCACGCCGCTTAAGAAGGTCGAAAACCTAACGTCTAAAGAGTACTACGCCGGCGGCAACACCGCGCTACTTGACGCCGTCGGCAGCACGATAGCGCGTATCGAGCGAGTGCCCGACATCTATGCCAAAAACAATCGCGTGCTTTTCGTCATCATCACCGACGGGATGGAGAACTCAAGCCGCGAATACTCCAAAGCGCAGATCAAAAAGATGATTAGCGACAAGCAGGAGAAATACGACTGGGAATTTATCTTTTTGGGCGCTAATATCGACGCCGCAAGCGAAGCGCAAAGCATCGGCATCAAAAGCGAAAATGCCCTAAAATACGAGAATTCCAAAGAGGGCGTGAGTAAAAATTTCGAAGCTGCAGCCGAGATATCCAAGGACGTAGCGACCGACAACAAAGCAAACTCAAAATGGCGCGACAAGGTGCTACAAGATAAAAAATAGCGAGGCGCACTAGAAGTGAAGTGCCGCTGCGGAAACGAGCGGCGGCACTAAAATAGGCGGCGGCGTAAAAACACAGACGGTAGCGCGAAACGAGCTTTAGCAAAAAACACTGGCAGCGGTGCAAAAAAATAGATAGTGCGCCGGGTCGCTCGCCGAAAAATTTAACGCGAATATGCGCCGCAATAAAAACAGGCGCGCGAGGAATAAAAACGGCGTGAAGCGGAGCCGAAAACTTCGTGAGCCTGGCGATACGGCGCGCGTATTGATTTTTACTCGGCGCATTTTAGAATTTTATTTTGACTTTTTTATGCGGCACGCGGTATTGCTTTTGCCGGCACTGCTTTGCGCGGCGCGGAAACGCAAATTTGCTCGCTAAATTCAGACGTTTCCCAAAGGGCGCCGATTTGCGGCGAGTAAGCCATTATCTCGCAAACAGCGACAAATTTACGGCGCGTAAATTCCATATTTTGCGAGAAGCGCATAAATTTTGCCTTTCGCAAGTGATAGCTAAATTCCGCCTTTTGCAGACAGCGCTAAATTTTAAAATTTTGCCGCCGCAAAACGGGCGCAACTACTAAGCGCGGCTGCATCAAAATTTCGCAAATTTAACAAGGAGGAAGCTTATGAAGGTATCCGACATCGACACGCCGGCGCTGCTGATTGATCGCGAAATCATGCTTCGCAACCTGCAAAAAATGCAAAACTACGCGGACGCCGCGGGCGTGAGCCTGCGCCCGCACACCAAAACGCACAAAATGCCCTATTTTGTGAAGCTGCAAAAAAGCATCGGCGCTGCTGGCATCACGGTCGCCAAAACGGGCGAGGCCGAGATCATGGCGGCAAACGGGCTAAAAGATATATTTATCGCAAACGAGATCGTGGGCGAGCTGAAATTTCGGCGCATCATCGCGCTTTTGCGCGCGGGGATAAACTTAAGCTTCGGCGCGGATAGCATAGAGCAGGCGCACCTGATAGAGCGCGCCTTTGAGCGCAGCGGCACGAAGGCCTGCGTGCTTGCCGAGATCGAAGTGGGCGAAAACCGCTCGGGCTTTGTAGAAAAGCATGATTTTGCGGCGTTTATAAAATTTATCAAAGACTGCAAAAATATAGAATTCCGCGGCGTGTTCTCCCACGACGGCCACTCTCCTACAAGGCCGCCAATAAAAGCGAATGCGAGCGCATCCATCTAGCCGCTCAGCGCCGCACACTGGAGTTTGCGGATATCGCGCGCGAGCTAGCCCTGCCCGCACGCGTCGTTAGTATCGGCTCGACGCCATCGCTCATCAACGATTTTGAAATTTTAAAGGGCGTCACCGAGATCCGCCCGGGCACCTATATCTTTATGGACGCCTCGCAGGCGCAGGCGTACGGCGATTATTCGATGAACGCGGCGAGCATCCTTACGACCGTCATCAGCAAGCCTACGGCGGATCGCATCATCACCGACGTCGGCGCCAAGGGGCTCACGCAGCAAAGGCGCACCGAGGGCTTTACGGCAACGCCCGGGCTCGGACGCATAAAGGGCACGGACGTGTGGATAAATGGCGTTTACGACGAGCATGCGATCATCTACGACAGAGCGCTGAGAGACGCCGTGCACGTGGGCGATCGGCTCGAAATTTATCCGAACCACATCTGCCCCGTCGTAAATTTACACGAGTTCGCCTACCTCGTTAGCGGCGGCGAGGTCGTAGAAAAGATCCCCGTGCTATGCAGAGGTAAGCTGCAATGAGCAGGCAAATTTTAATGCGCAGCGAGGTAAAATTTTAGCTTCGGTAGAGCCTGGCTAAATTTAAGACGCGAATTTATCGCCGCTCAGGCTGCAGCGCAAAGCGCGCCGAATTTGACGACGAAATTTAACGAAAGGCAAAAATGAGACTTTGGACGATAAGCTTTAAATATCTCGACGCAAAGGGGCTCGTGGCGCTGTGGCGAGAGGCGCTGCTAGCTAAAAACGTGCTGGCTGGACTCACGAAGGGCTACAAAAATCACCCGCAGCTTGACCGCTTTTACGCGCATGAAAACGCGCTAGAGGCGGCAAATGCGTATCTAGCGGAAGTTTATGAGGAGGGCTGCGCTCGCGGGTATAAATTTGACGCCGCGAAGGTGGGCGAATTTGACGCGCGAAATTTGGCTAAAATCAGCGTCGCTCGCGGTCAGATCGAGTATGAATTCGCCTTTTTACAAAAGAAGCTAAAAACGCGCGACATCAAGGCTTACGAGCGAAATTTAAGCGTAAAAAATATAGAAATCGCAGGCGGGATTGAGGAGGCTGCAGGCGGGATTGAGCCGTGGGAGAGGGTTAAAATTTAGCTCTGTTTCGCGTAGGATTTTTGGCTTGCCTAGGCAAATTTGATCAATAAAAACGCCAAAATACGTTATGTCGATTTTCCCTTAAATTTTACGTAAAAATCTCAAATTTACGATTAGCAGCGATTTGCCAAAAAGGCAAGCAATTTTATCTGCTTTGGCGAGAGATTATGGGCAATTCGTCAAATTTTAAAAGGCGAACCTAACGTCAAATTCTCGTCAAATTCGCCTCTGTTTTTAAAAATCAAAGCCGATCCGCAAAATCCCACGCTTAAAATTTACCCGCAAGCGAGCAAATTCAGCTAAATTTTGCAAATCGGTAACTCTACTCCGCTCTCATCTGAGTACCTACGAATGCTAAGCTTAAATCGCGACTAGACCGGTGAGCTAAGCTTAGACCCCAATGCGGGCGCGCAAAAAAAATGGACGCGCGGAAAATAAAATTTCATGCCAGTCCGCTTATTACGCCCTCGCTCGTGATCTTCATATTTAGCGCGTTAGGAACCTTCGGCAGTCCCGGCATAAGCATTATCTTGCCACAGACGGCTACGATGAAGCCTGCTCC
>CAUSBF010000144.1:0-4893 GCA_963529595.1 uncultured Campylobacter sp. | reverse complement strand
GCCGTAGCCGCCTTTTGAGGCGGTAACCTCCCTAGTGCCATAAACCGCCGAAACATTTAAAACTACCGAAGCTAACCACCCTATGGCAAATACTAAGGCGAAAAGCTGCGAGTCAAGCGCTATCAAGACTAGAGTTACTATCTCCGTAGCTGCAATAACATAAAACGCTCTTAGATAGTTTTTCTCTCCGCTGCAATCGTAAAGCTCTTTACTAACTAGCAGCTGATAGATCAGATATACCGCTGTGCATACACAATAAATGCCTATCATAAAAACTGATGGATTAAACAATTCAAATCCTACAAATATAGTGCTTACTGCGCTTATGGCCGAAGAAACCCCGACTATCACGGCGTTTGATAGCAGATCGGTGCTGCGTATTGCCCGCGCTAAAAAATATAGCCCCACAGCTAGGCATATCATCGATATAAGTCCGACGCCCTCCAACGCACCCACTTTATCTACATTCTTGATATATCTGCCTACCGCATTTAACGCCTCAAGCCCAAATGCTATGTAAAGGGTAGTTTTGGCAGTAGATAGATTTTCGCTCTGCTCTTTAGCGTCATCCGTATAAACATACAGGATTGCTCCCGCGCCTACGGATACATTTAGCTTTCGCACCATTTCAGGCAACCTAAAAAAGTCGCTAACAAGCCAAATTAAAAACAAAACATTAGGCACCGAGAAAATAACCATAAAATGAAAAAAGCCCTGTTCTATATCTTTTAGGTCTGATGCTTGCACACCCAAATCCGGACGAGACGAGTTTATAAGCGCTAACAGATCGTTACCTTCTATACTCGTCCACATGACAGCAACCACTACTAAAAAAAGCCAGATGAGAAATGGCAGCCCGCCTAAAAGCTGAAAAATCGCGGAAATTATACGCCCAAGATAAAATCTATGCGCACCGAAAGGTCCGAGAAACATATAAAATACGTAGGCCTTATTTAGGTCGTAAGCCTAAGCCGCTGAGATCTGCCTTGCTGAGCTTTGTGTAGAGTTAATTCTATCGGAATTTAAGGAAGCTGAATTTTGCCAAGTGGAATCCTGCTCTGTAAAATTCTGCGAGTTCGCGGCATTCTCGGTAGAATTCAAGCCTTTAGCGTTAGAATCTTGCTCGCTAGAGCCTGTCGCAGCAGAATCTCGTAAAATAGAATTTTCTTCATCCAAGCCTTGAGCTGCAAAAGCTAAATTTTGCTCCACAGAATTTTGTGGTGTGAAATTCTGTTTTGTAAAAGCGGAATTTTGCTCTATAGAATTCTGAGCCGCAGAATTTTGCTCGCTAGTATCATCCGCCGCAAGTTCTTCTTGCGCTAAATCTAAATTCTCAGGTTGCGCCTGTGGCTTCTCGTCCAGAGGCTTTTTTTCTTCGCTGCTTTTACGTCTTATACTGGCTAGTGACGCAGGATTGCTGCTGCTGCCCCAAATATCTTCGCCCATCTGCTCTCCTTGATTTTTAAAGCAATTTTACCTGAAATTTAAGGAATTTTTGTATATTCGCCGCTACAAATTCAAAACAAAGGACAAAAATGTCAACAGTAACATTTCAAGGAAAGCCCGTAGAGCTAAGCGGGCAAGAGATAAATCTAGGCGATCGCGCGCCGCAAGTGCGCTTAGTAGCTCAAGATCTAAGCGAAATCGAGATCGCTAGCGGCAAGCACGTGCAAATCATCGTCGCCGTGCCGTCGCTAGATACGCCCGTCTGCGCGACGGAGGCACGCACGTTCAACGAGCGCGCTGCATCGCTTCCCAACACCGAAGTAATCGTCGTTTCGATGGATTTACCGTTTGCGATGGGGAGGTTTTGCACGACTGAGGGGATAAAAAATCTACGCGTTGCAAGCGATTTCCGCGATAAGGAATTTTGCCGCCGCTACGGCACCCTCATCGCCAGCGGCGCATTAGCAGGTCTCAGCGCCAGAGCGATCTTCGTCATAGATACCGCAGGCGTTGTGGTTTATAAAGAGCTCGTAAGCGACATAGCCTCTGAGCCCGACTACGACGCAGCGCTAGATTTTGCAGAGCTCGTCGCTCGCAATAGCTGCTCTAACTGAGCAAGATAATAGATCCAAGGTTTGGATAATTTTCGCCTCGCTTTAGTTCACTACTTTAAGCAAATTCGCCCTACTGCAAGTAAAAAACGAAGTAGGGCGCTTAAAATCCACTTCAATTTTACATTTTGATTTTATGCTTTAATTTGCGCTTCAGCGTACGCAAAGCTATTAACGCACTGCGATAGCAAGCGAACGAGCACGAAATTTAATAGGATCGCCTGCTGCTAAATTTTAAATTTAGCCACAGCGAGAGTTAAAATTTTAAATTTACCTGCTTAACTACTTCGCGCGATAAATTCGCTAAAAGTTATCTCGCGGGCGTAAAATTTAACTCCGAGCAAGGCGAGTTTGTCTTGCAGCGGGCTCGCCAGCTCCTCTATGCCGCTAAATACGCAAAGCGGCAGGTTTTGCGTCCTCTCTTTAGTCGCCGTAAAGCTCCTATCGTCAAAAAATTTCTTTAAAAACACGAGCGTTTTTACCTTATCCGCGCCCAGATCCTCGATGAAAACGCTGAAATATTTATATCCCGGCTCCTCGCGCGCTTTATCTTGCTGCGCGTAGTCGTCCGCCAGCTCGCGGTAAAATTCGTTATTTAAATCAGCAAGCGGCGCGATCGCTTCAAGCGAGCAGGGCTTTTTAAGCGCGGCGAGGACGGTTAAAATTTCTTCAAATTTAACGATGTCGTCCGCAACCTTGATCGGCTCCCAAGAGCCGGCGCCGTGATAGGCAAAATACACCGGCGAGGCGTTCCCAAGAGCAAAATCTACAAAAAACGGATCATCCATGCCGTTACGCGCGATGACCTGCCAGCTCTTGCGCCACTGCCCTGGCACGTCGTCTGCTAGCTCCTCGCCCGTTTTGCGGCTAGCGAGCCTATATCCCTCCTGAAAACTCTCAAACTCGCCCTCGTCGGGGTAGAAAAAAGGCAGTAAAATGCACTCTAAAACGATGCGTTTGCGGATAAAATTTCGGATCAAATTCGGGATTTGCACGGCGCGGCCTTTGGGTTAAATTTGAGCGAATTTTAGCGAAATTTTAAAAACTCTGCCATGCTTGCTTTACAAAATGCAGCGCGATTTGACGGATTGCAAAATTTGAACGCAAAAAGATAAGCGGAAGTATTTTAAGATGGATTTGAATGTTGCGACGAAAATTTCGTCCCAAGACTAGGCAATTAGCCTGTCGCAGGGCGAAATTTTCTAGCTCATTCAAAGACGCTTAAAAGACGACGCGCTAAATTTTATAGCGACTGCAAAATTTTAGGTTTACCAAACGCCGTAATCGGTTTAATCTCCCCCTTAAATTTCTCAATCTGCGCTAGCACGGTGTGAGCCGAATTGCTTTGCGCGAGACTTGACGTGCCTTTGTCAAACGTAAGCACGTTTACGCAGCCGTGCTGGCAGAGGCTCTTTTCGCCCCAAACCT
Source organism: uncultured Campylobacter sp. (assembly GCA_963529595.1). Taxonomy (GTDB): domain Bacteria; phylum Campylobacterota; class Campylobacteria; order Campylobacterales; family Campylobacteraceae; genus Campylobacter_B. The sequence goes on along the minus strand of CAUSBF010000144.1, from coordinate 1,408 downwards.
CGGGATCGTACCATGCGCCTTCGCAGATCGCTGCGACGCGCTCAGGCACGATGTCGGTGACTAGCACGCCCGCTAAAATTTCGCCGCGATCGTTGAAAACGCGCACGATGTCGCCCGTAGCCAAACCGCGCGCTTCGGCGTCTTTTGGATTTATGAGCACCGGTTCTCTGCCGCTAACCTCGGCGAAATTTCTGATGATCGAGTTGTTTAGCTGGCTGTGCAAGCGGTAGCGAGAGTGCGGGCTAACGATGTGAATCGGGTATTTCGCCGTCTTTTTCGCATCCCCCAGCCACTCTTTCGGCTCGATCCAAGTAGGCATCGGCGGGCAGTCGGCATAGCCCATCTTAGCGATCGTTGGTGAGTAAAGCTCGATCTTGCCAGATGGCGTGCCTAGGCGGTTTTTGGCGGGATTTTCGCGGAATGCCGCAAGGCGCGTGTATAGCGCGCTGCTCTCGTCGTCCTTTTCAAAGCGCACAAAGCCTTTGTCATAAAATTCCTCAAAGCTAGGCATCGTTATATTTAGGCCTTTGGCTTGCTCTACGGCATCGGCGTAGAATTCCTTCATCCATCCTAGCTCATCCTTGCCCTCGCTAAAGACCTCGCCGTATCCCCAGCGCTTGCAGATCTGCTCGCAGATCCAAAAGTCACTCTTGCTCTCGCCCATCGGCTCGATTGTGGGCCTGTAAGCGACTATATATTCGCCCGTAGCGTCCGTTTGGTTGATGTCGTTACGCTCGACCTCGATCGCGACGGGAAGCACGATGTCGCTAAGCTTCGCCGTGCTCGTCCAGTAAGGCTCAGCGGTGATAACGGTGTCGAGCTTACGCCACTGCCTCACAATATTATTCACATCTTGGTGGCGCGTAAACATCGATCCGCACGCCATATATGCGACTCTCATATGCGGCAGCTTGATTTTAGTGCCGTCGTAGTCAATCTGCTTGCCCGGATGCTCCAGCGCCTCGATGCTGCGAGAGGACGGGATGGTAATGTTTTTCGCACTTTTCCAAGGCGCAGAGCCCGTGTTTTCGTATTTTTCATCTATACGAGTGCTAAGCCCCTTTAAAATCGGAGCTACCTTATTCGTAGCGCCCGCAGAGTCGTAGCCTAGGCTAAATTCAAAGCCGAGCCCCTCCTTGCCGATATGCCCTAGCATCGCATTAAGCGCCACGAGCGCCCAGAAAGGCTGCTCGCCGTGATCGGCGCGCTGCAAACCGCGACCGATTAAAATCGTGCTCGGCTCCTTTGCAAGCGCCGTAGCAAATTTCGCAATAGCATCCTCGCTAAGCCCGCAAATTTTGCTCGCCCAAGCTGCGTCCTTTACGATTTTATCGCTCTCGCCTAGAAAATACGCTTTAAATTTATTAAATCCGACGGTGTATTTTTTGATAAATTCCTCGTCGTAGAG
>CAUSBF010000143.1:0-4898 GCA_963529595.1 uncultured Campylobacter sp. | reverse complement strand
CCCCGCAACCGCTAAATCGGTCTAAATTTAGATTTTGCGCAAATTTGAGCTATAATCCCTTTTTTGAAATTTAACTTTGGATTAAAAATTTGAAAATAGCGTTTTTTGACTCGGGTATCGGCGGGCTGAGCGTGCTCGCCGAGGCTCTGCAGCGGTTTAGCGGGGCGGAGTTTTTGTATTTTGCCGACGAGGATCACGTCCCCTACGGCACGAAAAGTAGGGCCCAGATCGTGCGGCTGAGCCTCGATGCTGTGGGGTTTTTGGTCTCGCGTGGCGCGGACGCGGTCGTCGTAGCTTGCAACACCGCCACGAGCGCGGCTATCTCGGAGCTTCGCGGCGCATTTAGCGTGCCCGTCATCGGCATGGAGCCCGCCGTCAAGCTCGCTGCGGACAGCTTCGGCGCGCGTCCGACGCTGCTCATCGCCACGCCGCTAACGATCGCGGGTGAAAAGCTCGCGCGTCTCGTGGGGCAGCTGGAGTGCGAGACGTGGAGCTTGCCGCTACCCCGCCTTGTGGAGTTTGCGCAGGATTTGGAGTTTGACTCGCCTGCGGTTCGGGCGTATCTGCGGGAGGAGCTAGCTAAATTTGAGCTCGCGCGCCTCGGTTCGCTCGTGCTTGGTTGCACGCATTTTAACTATTTTAAGGATATTTTGCGCGAAATTTTGCCGTCTCACGTGCGCATCATCGACGGCATAGATGGCACGCTAAACCGCCTTGCAAGCGAGCTGGGCGGAGGGCTAAGGCTTGCGCGCGGCGAGGATTATTCGGCGCAGGCGACTAAATTTAACGCAGGCGGTGGCGTAGAATTCGATACGAATTCATCGGCGCAAGTCGGTAAATTTGAGGCACAAGGGCGAGGCGCAGGCGGCGGACAGAGTATAAAAGGCAAGAACAAGCGGGGCGAGGGGGGCGACGAAAGTTGTGATAGCAAGCAGGGGGCGGAAGGATGCGACGAGCGCGGCGGCAAAATTTATTATCCAAACGGCAACAGCGTGGAGTATTTTTGCTCGGGTAGGGTGCTAGATGCGGCGCAGCTACGCAAGGTGGAGATATTTTTAAAGCGGCTCGATGCGATGCGAGCAATCGACTAGGCTACGCGCCCGTGCGTCGTAGATCCGTAGCGCAGGTTGGAAATTCCAGTGCGTCATAAATCACGTCAAATTAAAATTCCTGTTCATCGCGGATCGCACCACACGACTTAAAATTTAGATACGTGGTGGATCGCTCTGCGCAAGTTAAAATTTTGATGCGCTATAAATCGCAGCGCAGACTCAAAATTTCGCCGTTTCGTAAATCGCGCCGCATAGACTAAAATTTCGGCGCGCTAAAAAATTTAACTCGGCTTGATGATTTAGAAGCGGCTTCGCGCGGTGCGCGATCAATAGGGCCTAGCCGTCGCCCGGTGCGCGAAAGTTAAAATTTTACGGGGCAAATGCTGCCTTCCCGCCGCCCAGCACGTAAATTTAAGATTTAACGCACAACGCCGCCGTACGACTTGAAGCAGCATAGAGCGAGAAAGACGCCGTCGCTTCTTTGAATTTAATAGCGTAAGTCAAGATTGCTGTATGTAAGGAATTCCTCGCGCCGCACGAACTATCGCCGCAAATTTGAAATTTTAAATTTAGACTAAGGCGCAGATAAGAGGCGCGAGCGAAGTTAAATTTAGCATGCCGCACTGCGAAATTTCACCGCCGCTGAGAGAAATTTAGACAAGGCGCACGGCGTAAATTTTAAAATGATTAAATTTTAAGGTGCCGCGCAGCCCGTAAGTCTTTTCTGTGATAGCCAAGCCCGCAGGCTTTAAAATTTGAAATTCTAAAATCCGTAAAGCAAGATTTCGCGCCGTATTGTTTCGCGAGTAAGATTTATACCGCAAAATTCAGCGCCGCGCAGGGTAAATTTACCCTGCACCGAAGGTGCAGAGTGAATTTAGAATGTATTAAGAGTTTAAAATTTGATTTATTCTATTTTCAAAGGAGTATTTGATCTTCTTATAAAAGAAGCGTCATAAGCATGTCTCAAATTGACGGCTTCGACACTATTTGGATCTGCGGGTTCTTTGTCTTTATATTTTTCTATGATAGCCTTAGCTTCGTCCCAATGCTCTAGGTAGTAATCAACAGTATACGCCATACTTTTTTCCTCTACGACCGTTTTAGCGTTCAAGCAATTCTTATAAGAGTTACTTCCATCTTTAAGGGTATTGAAATCACACTTTGCCAAAACCTCTTTGGCTTCGTCCAGATGTGCGTCGTAATACTCCCTGGTCTTTACCTCGGTATCGTCACCGCAACCAACTAATAAAGCAGCTACCCCCCCCAGAGGAACATCTTAGGATTTTTCATTTCATTCTCCTTGTTTGAAATTTTACCCGGTATTTTACTACCCGTTTACTTTAAAAAATTTGAATTGCGCGCGGCCGCGCCGTTTTAACGCAGCTAGTTAAATTTAGCTTTTAAATTTGCCCGCGCTTTTTGGAATTTCGTTTTAAAATTTTACTTGCGCGACGGAATTTTACAGGGCGGAATTCTGCGGGATAAAGCAAAATCCCGCCGGACAGGATTCCGCATCGCTGCGGAATTCGGAAGCGGAAGGCAAAAGCGAAATTTAAAAATTTACAGAGCTACTCCTCTATCTTTTTGCCTGCAAATCGCACGAGCACCCACGTAACGGCAAGTCCCATCGGTAGCGCGATCCAGACGCTAAGTCCTAGCGCTACGGGCAGATAGCCCGCCACCACGGCGACCGCGCCGACGGATAGAGCGTAAGGCATCTGCGTCTTTACGTGCTCGATATGATCGCAGCCCGCGCCCATCGACGAAAGGATCGTGGTGTCCGAAATCGGCGAGCAATGATCGCCGAAAATCGCGCCGGTTAGCACGCCCGAGATATTTACGATCATATAGGCGTGAAGCGCATCGCCCGAAAGCCCGTAGTGAAGTCCCACAGCGTTTGCCAAAGGTATGGCAAGCGGCATTAGAATTCCCATCGTGCCGTAGCTCGTACCCGTCGAAAAGCTAATGAACGAGCCCAGCACGAAAATCGCTACCGGAAGCAAGAATTTCGGCGTGTTTTGGCTTAGCATATCGACTAGATAGCGCGACGTGCCGAGCTCCTTGATGACAGAGCTGAGCGACCAGGCAAGCAGCAAGATCACGATCGTGACGATCATCGTCTTCCACCCTTTGATCCACGTAGAGATCGCCTCTCTGACGTCAAAAATTTTGCGGTAAACGCTCATAAATATAGACACGACCGTAGCAAGAAGCGCCGCTTGAAAGAGCGCGACCGACGAGTTTGCGTTGCCGAACGTCGCCTGAAGCGTCGCAAAGCTTAGCGGAGCGGCTTTTGCGGCTGCGAGGGCATCGCCCTCAAGCTTGCTTAGCCCGCTAAAATAAAAGCTCGCAAACGCGCCGCAGATTAGCACTATAAGCGGGATAACGGCGTTTGAAGCTTGCGGTTTGATCCCCTCTTTGGGCTCTAGCGTTTTATCTTCTAGCTCGGCGATGTTAGAATTTTTAGAGTGGATTTCGCCGCTCGCCGCGCGCCTTTCGGCAGAGAGCATCGGTCCGAAATCCCTGCGCATGAACGCCACGTAAACTACGAAAGCAAGCATAAAAAGATTGTAGAAGCGATACGGCATGGTTTGCACGAAGATCGAGAAGGCGTTTACGTTTTGCACACCGATCTGATCATATCCCGCTCTTATCAGAGAGACTTCGAGCCCTACCCAGGTAGAAATTAGCGCGATACCGGCAATCGGCGCGGCGGTAGCGTCGATGATGAAGGCGAGCTTTTCGCGGCTGACTCTAAATTTATCGGTGATCGGCCTCATGACGGGGCCTACGATCAGGGCGTTTGCGTAGTCGTCGAAAAATACGAAAAGACCCATAACCCACGTTGAAATTTGCGCCGAGATACCCGTTTTAGCGCGCTTACTAATCCAAAGCGCCACGGCTTTCGTGCCGCCCGTCCTACTAATCAGCGCGACTACGCCGCCGATACAAAGCACCTGCAAAAGTACGCCCGCGTTGCCTTTGCTAGCCATCGAGCCCACCACGCGCGCGACCAGATCGGTAAAGCTGCCCACAAGCGCAGAGATCGGATTGTCGTTAACGACTGCTAGCATATAGGTGCCGCTAAAAACGCCGATGAAAAGCGATAAAATCACCTCTTTGGTGATAAAGGCAAGCGCGATAGCCACGACGGGTGGCACCAGCGTCCAGATGCCGAAAAGCTCGGCATTATGCTGTCTGGTCGCGTCATCCACCGCAAACGCGGCAACCGATAAAAACATTAGTAATAGAATTTTTTTCATTTTCTCGCCTTAGAATTTAATGCTTTTCGATAAAAAGCCCGGCCCAGCTCTGCTGCGTCGCCATCGCCTCTACGACGTTGATATTTACTCGGTGGGGCATCGCTAGGCAGCTTAGCACGATCTGCGCGATGTCCTCGGGCAGGATCACATCGACCCCCTCATACACGGCCGCAGCGCGCGCTACGTCGCCTTTAAAGCGCACCCGGCTAAACTCGCTCTTGCAGATGCCGGGCGCGATCTCCGTCACGCGGATGCCCGTGCCGCGCAGGTCGTTGCGGATATTGCGGCTAAACTGCTTGATAAACGCCTTGCTCGCGCCGTAAACGTGGCTACCCGGATATGGCCATGCGCCTGCAGTCGAGCCAAGATTGAAGATATAGCCGCTTTTGCGCGCGATCATCAGCGGCAGCACCGCCTTGGTCGAATACAGCACGCCTTTGATATTCGTATCGACCATCGTCTCCAAATCCTCTACGGGCGTCTGCGCGATCCCCTCAAGCCCGAGCGCGAGCCCTGCATTATTTACGAGAACCTCGACGTCTTTGAAATTTTCAGGCAGCGCACTCACGGCGTCAAACAC
>CAUSBF010000142.1:0-4937 GCA_963529595.1 uncultured Campylobacter sp. | reverse complement strand
TAATAAAGTATTAGATTTACCTCGCCAAATTTGTTCCACCAAAGCGCGGAATTTACCCTGCAGGATAAATTCCGCCCGATTTTACTTCACTCTCTTTATCTCGATTTCGCCTTCGTGCGCGCCGATTTCGATCCGATCGCCGGTTTTGATATCGTCGCTTAGGATCATATCGGCGATCTTATCCTCCACTAGATCGTAGAGCGCCCTTCGCAGCGGCCTTGCGCCGTATTCGATATCAAAGCCTGCCGAGGCGATGAGCTTTTTGGCATTTTCGCTTAGGCTCGCGTTAATACCGCGATTTGCGAGCGTTTTGTGCAGACTCTTAAACATAATGCCCACGATTTTGATGAGATTGTCCTCGCTTAGGGCGTTGAAGATCACGATGTCGTCCAGGCGGTTGATAAATTCGGGCTTGAAATAATTCTTCAGCTCGCTCTTTACCGCCTCCTCGCGTTCTGCAAGCGCGATCTCGCGCGGCTTGTCCGCATTTTTAGCGTCAAGCTCCATAATCTTAGCCGAGCCGATATTGCTCGTTAGGATGATGATCGTGTTTTTAAAATCAACCGTAACGCCCTTGTTATCGGTCGCGCGCCCGTCGTCTAAAATTCCAAGCAGGATGTTAAAAACGTCCTTGTGCGCCTTTTCGATCTCATCAAAAAGTAGCACCGAGTAGGGCTTTCTGCGCACAGCTTCGGTAAGCTGTCCGCCCTCATCATAGCCCACGTATCCGGGAGGCGCGCCGAGCAGGCGGCTGACGCTGTGTTTTTCCATATACTCGCTCATATCAAATCGGATCATCGCCCGCTCGTCGTCGAATAAAAACCTAGCTAAGCTCTTCGCGCTCTCGGTCTTGCCGACGCCGGTAGGGCCCAAAAACAAAAAGCTTCCAATCGGGCGGTTTTCGTTTACAAGCCCCGCTTTATTGCGCTTGACGGCGCGAGCGATGGCGTGCAACGCCTCATCCTGCCCCACGACGCTTTCTTTTAGATGCTCCTCGATGTGGAGGAATTTCTCCTTTTCGGAGGAGAGCATTTTGCTTACCGAGATGCCCGTCCATTTGCTTAAAATTTCAGCCACGCTCTCTTCGTCCACGCGGTTTCTCAAAAGCACGCCGTTTTCTTTCATCGCGTCCCACTTCGCCTCAAGCTCCTTGACCTTCGCCTGCGCGGCGGGGATCTTGCCGTATTCGATCTCGGCAGCCTTGCTAAGATCGCCGTTGCGTCTTGCTAGGCTGGCTTCGTTTTTAAGGCTATCGATTGCTTTTTTCGCCTCGCTGATGCCGCCAAATACGGACTTTTCGTTTTCAAATTTAGCCTGAAGCGCGTTTTTCTGCTCGGTTAAATTTTCGATCTCTTTATCGATCTGCGCGAGCCTCTCGTCGTTTTTGCCGTCATCCTCCATTTTAAGGGCTTCCTTTTCGACCTGAAGCGTGAGGATGTCGCGCTTGGCCTTGGCAAGCTCGTTGGGCTCGCTTTCGATCTGCATTTTAAGCTCCGCCGCCGCTTCGTCAATGAGATCGATCGCCTTATCCGGCAGAAATCTATCGCTGATGTAGCGGTCACTTAGCCTTGCAGCCGCCACAAGCGCGCTATCGGTGATGGTGACGTTGTGATGCACCTCTAGCCGCTCCTTTATGCCGCGCAAGATCGCCGTAGCCTCGCTCACGCTAGGCTCCGCGACCGTCACGGGCTGGAAGCGGCGCTGAAGCGCGGCGTCTTTTTCAAAATACTTTCGGTACTCTTTCAACGTCGTAGCGCCGATAGCGTGTAGCTCGCCACGCGCAAGGGCGGGCTTTAGGATGTTTGCGGCATCCATCGAGCCTTCGCTTGCGCCCGCGCCTACGATGGTGTGAATTTCATCGATGAAAAGCACGACATTCGAGGCTTTTACGACCTCGTTTATGACGGCTTTGAGCCTATCTTCAAATTCGCCGCGGTACTTCGCGCCCGCAATCAGCGCACTCATATCAAGCGCGATGACGCGTTTGTTTTGCAGGCTGAGCGGAACCTCTTTTTTGGCGATCAGTTGCGCAAGACCCTCGACGACCGCGGTTTTTCCCACGCCCGGCTCGCCGAGTAGGATAGGGTTGTTTTTCGTCTTGCGGATTAAAATTTGCATCATTCGCGAGATCACCTCGTCGCGACCGATGACCGGATCGAGCTCGCCCGCGATTGCCTTGGCGGTGAGATCGACGCCGAATTTGCTAAGCGCTTCAAGCGTCTCGTCGGCGGTTTGCGAATCGATACTTTTGCCGCCGCGAAGCGCCTCAAGCTCCTTTTTGATCTCGCTAAGATCTGCAAATTTAGATAGAATTTTCTTTAGCGGATCGGCGTTTAAATTTGCAATCAGCCAGGTATCTACGGCGATAAATTTATCGCCTGAGCTCGTCATTAGCCCTTTTGCGACCTCTAGCGAGTTCATCAGCTCGCGCGAGATTCGCACGTTTTCCTTCGTGACGTTTGAGCTCGTAGGCAAATTTGAAATTTCGCTTTTGATCTCAAGCTCGACCGCGGTTTTTTCTATGCTAAATTTATTAAAAATTTGATTTAGCACCGAGCCGCTGTCGGCTACCAAAGCCCAGAGCATGTGCAATACGCCCACTTCGCTATTTTTGGAATGGATCGCTAAAGAAACGCTGCTTTCGAGCAAAGAGCGCATTTTGTCAGTTAAAATTTCAATAGTTTCGTTCATAAATTTTCTCCTAAAGTTGAAGTTAGTTGCATTATATAACTTTAGTGTCTTTATGTCAAGGTTTTTTAGTGAGATTTTAAAATTTTCGCCTTAAATTTATCCGTAAACGCGCAAATTTCGTATAAAATTTACCTTATTTTTAGCCAATTTTCTATAAAATTCGCTACATTTTATTTTCAAGGATATGCTTTGCGACAAAAACACCTCTTCTTCGGCTTAGGATTCATATTTTCTCTATTTTTAGGCGTTAGTTTTTTTACCGGAAATTTACAAGCCAGAGAGGTCAATGCGACTAAAAAACCAGACAGCGAAAAAACGCGTCTGGAGGCGCTAGCCAAGCTTACTAAAACACTTGCGATCGTCGAAAACAATTATGTCGATGAGATGAGCTTCTCGGAGCTTGTGGATAAGACGATTTCGGGGCTTATGAATAACCTCGACGCGCACTCAAGCTACATGGACGAAAAGGCGTTTAACGACACGAAAGTTCAGACCGAGGGCGAGTTCGGTGGGCTTGGAATTCAGGTGGGTATGAAAGACGGCGCTCTGACAGTCATCTCGCCTATCGAGGGTACTCCCGCCGACAAGAAAGGTATTCAGGCTAACGACGTGATCTTGCGTATCGACGGCAATGCGACCTTCGGCATCACGATAGACGATGCAGTCTCAAAAATGCGCGGTAAGCCGAAAACCAAAATCACTCTAACGATCGTCCGCAAGGGCGTTAGCAAGCCTTTCGACGTCGAGATTATCCGCGATATAATCAAAGTGGAATCGGTTTATGCTAAGATGATCGAGGATGATAAAATTTTATATCTGCGCGTTACGAATTTCGATCAGCACGTGGTTCCTGACGCGAGTAAATTTATAAAAGAGCACAAAGACGCCAAAGGCATTATTTTGGATCTGCGAAACAACCCGGGCGGGCTTTTGGATCAAGCGATCGGGCTTGTAAATTTATTCGTAAGCAAAGGTCTTATTGTCTCTCAAAAAGGGCGCGCGAAAAACGAAACCGAAGCACATAACGCCGATCCTAAAAAGAAGATCACCGATTTGCCTCTGGTAGTGCTAGTAAACGGCGGCAGCGCAAGCGCAAGCGAGATCGTAAGCGGCTCGCTTCAGGATCTAAAGCGTGCTGTGTTGGTTGGTGAAAAAACTTTTGGCAAGGGAAGCGTGCAGGTGATCCTGCCGATAGAGGATAAAGAAGCTCTGCGACTAACCATAGCACGTTACTATCTCTCAAGCGGTCGCACCATCCAAGCGGTGGGCGTGACGCCTGATCTCATAGTGGCGCCGGGCAAGGTGCCGAGCCGCGACGAGGATGAATTTTCGCTAAAAGAAGCCGATCTCAAAAAGCACCTGCAAGGCGAGTTAGCCAAGGTCGAGACCAAGAAAAAAGATGCTCAGAAAAAGGATGAGAAAAATTTCATCACAGCAGAGCAGATTAATAACGATATCCAGTTAAAAACCGCAATAGACGCGATAAAAATTCTAAACATCAAGTAAGGAGAGTGTGATGCAAGCTACCAAAAAAGAGCTTATCTACGAAGGCAAGGGCAAAAAGATGTGGTCGGTTAACGAAAGTGACGACCTTTTGATCTCGGAATTTAAAGATTCGCTTACGGCGTTTAATGGCGTCAAAAAAGCCGAAGAGAGCGGCAAAGGCGCGCTGAATTGTAAAATTTCGACGCTGATTTTTGATCTGCTTAAAAAGCACGGCATCGCCACCGCGCTTGTTGAGACGATCAGTCCGACCGAGCAGCTCGTAAAAAAATGCAAGATTTTCCCTCTTGAGATCATCGCTCGTAATATCGCCACCGGCTCGCTTACAAAGCGCCTAGGCATCAAAGAGGGCACGAAGCTTCCATTTGCTCTGGTGGAGTTTTGCTATAAAGACGACGAGCTGGGCGATCCTATCCTAAACGACGAGCATTGCTTGCTGCTTGGCGCCGTAAAGAGCCAAAGCGAGCTTGACGAGCTCAAAAAGATCGCGCGCAAGATCAATGAAATCTTGATTAAATTTTTTGATGAGCGAAATTTAAAGCTCGTGGATTTCAAGATCGAGCTTGGCAGGGATAAGGACGGCAATATCCTACTTGCAGACGAGATCAGCCCTGATAGCTGCCGCTTTTGGGACAAACAGACCGATAAAAAGCTCGATAAGGACGTATTTAGACAGGATCTTGGTAGCGTAAAAGTGGCCTACGAAGAGGTCTTGCGTAGAATTTTAGGATAAGCGATGAAGG
>CAUSBF010000141.1:0-4955 GCA_963529595.1 uncultured Campylobacter sp. | reverse complement strand
CTGCCGAGCCGCAGGACGTGCTAATCCTGCTTTCGCTCGGGGCATTCGACTTTCCGCAGCAGTGTTTCATCCGCGCAAACGAAAGCGGCACGCGCTACTTCATCCGCCGCCCGCTTCCTACGCGTGAAAACCACGCGGCACATCAAAAAATTTCGGAGATATTTTCACAATGGCAGAGATAACGGACGATTACAACATCATCACCGCAGCGGGCCTAACGCTAGGCTACGAAAAGGCGGGCGCGGTCATCCAAGACGCGAGCTTCGGCATCGGTGCGAAGGACTTCGTCATCATCACGGGCAAGAGCGGCAGCGGCAAATCCACGCTGCTTAAGTCCTTCTACGGCGGCATCGACATCATCGGCGGCGAGCTGAACGTCTGCTTGTGCGATCTAAAGGGCATCACGAACTCCGATCTGCGCACCCTGCGCCAGCGTATCGGCATTATCTTTCAAAACTACCGCCTGATCAACGAATGGACGATCGAGCGTAATATAATGCTTCCGTTAATGATAATGGGCTACAATCAGCAGGTCTGCCAAGACCAAGCCAAAAAGCTACTGCGCCACGTTGAGCTCGGGCACAAGATGGGTAAGTATCCGCTCGAGCTTAGCGGCGGCGAGCAGCAGCGCGTGGCTCTGGCGCGTGCGATGGCGCATAATCCGCGCCTGCTGCTGTGCGACGAGCCTACGGGAAATTTGGACGACTACTCCAGCGCCATTATTTGGAATTTGCTGCGCTCGGCGTGCGAGTCGTGGAACGCCTGCGTCGTTATCGTGACGCATAAAATGCCCGCCACGCTTCGTTTTAGGCACCGACATTTTGAGATTAAGGACGCTAAAGTAAATGAAATCGATTAAAACCCATTTTGGCGTGATCTTTTCGCTCGTCGCGCTGCTTTTTTCAGTGCAGTTTGGAATTTTTATGAGCAATCTAACCAAAAGCTACGAGCGCTCGATCCAAAAAGAATACAACATCGTGCTAGTCTCCAAAACCCCGCTCAGCTTGCAAGACGCGCAAAAAGCGGTGCCTAAGATCAGCTCGATTAGCGAAATTTCCACAGCGGGCATAACCGAGCGACTGAAGGGTAAAATTTCACAAAACGCCTTTGCCGAGCTTAGTAAAAATTTGCCTAAATTTTATAGCGTCAAGCTCGAAAGCTTCCCCGACGCCGCGCAGCTTGCCAAGATCGAGCAGGATCTAAAATCCATAGGCTCGCTCACGCGGGTTGAAATTTTTAAAAAGACTCACGATGAAATTTTTAAAATTTTACTGCTTATCAAAAGCCTCGTTTACGGCTTTGCGTTTCTCATCGTGCTTTTAGGCGTGATGTTAATTCACCGCCAGATGCGTATCTGGGTTTACGAACACAAAGAGCGCATCGAGATTATGGAGCTTTTCGGCGCGTCGTTTCTGATAAAAAGCGGCAAACTCTACCGAATGGCGATAATAGACTCCTTCATCGCCACGCTGATCGTGACCTGCTTCTACATTGCGCTTCCTTCTTGGGAGGTGTTTTCGACCACGCTTAAGGGCATCGGCGATCTACGCACCGCCATAGTGCTGCCTTACGACGCGCTGATCCTTTTAGGCGTGGCTTTAGCGCTATCTATCATCGCGGTAAGTTTTGTGATGCTGCAAATTGGAAACAAACGAGCATGAAAAGGGCTTTTTTAGCGCCGCTTCTTGCGCTGGGGCTTACCGCGGCTCTTACTTATGCCGCGCCCGCAAAGCAGCAGAGCACGAAAGATAAGATCGCCAAAGCGGGTCAAGAGCTCAAAAGCTCGCAAAAGGAGGGGATGCAACTCTCGCAAAAGATCGACGAGATCGCTGGCCTTATCGTAAAGGAGCAGGAGGGCTTTAAAAAGCGCGAGGGCGAGATCAAGCAGCTAAGCGACGCGATCGAAGGTCTAAAGGATCAATACACCGCCGAAGCGCAGGAGCTTGAAAAGCTTAATAGCCAAAACGTCACGCTTCTTAGCGTGCAAAACGATCTGGAAAGCAAGATCGCAAACGTGATCTCGCAAGAGCTATCGTTTGATCTCATCACCGACGTAAATTCCACCACCACGCCCGATTCTATCATGGCTAGCGAAATTTTAGAGGGGCTCGGCGTCGTTATGAACGACGAGCTGAAGGGGCTGATCAAAGACTACGAAAATAATCAAAATTTTATCAACGAGCAGAACAAAAAGATCAAATCGATCCAGGCGAGCATGGCGGGCTACGACAAGAAAAAAACCGATCTTAACGCCAAGCTAACCACCCAAAAAGAGAAGCTCGCGCAGATGAAAAAGGACAAAGAGGACTATATCGCGCGCTTAGAGAAGATAAACGACGAGCAAGACGCCATATCTAAGACTCTGCAGGAGCTTAAGATCATCGACGACGCCGAAGAGAAAGCGAAAGCTCAGAAGGAGGAAGCGGCGCGCCAAGCAAAGCTTGAAGCGCAGAAGCAAAAGGAGCGCCAGGCGCGCGAAAAAGAGTACGCCAAAGCAAAAGCGGCTGCCAAAAAGGCGGGCAAACCCGAGCCTGCACCACCGCAAGAGCCCGAGCCCGAAGTGAGCGAGCCTGCGGATGAGCGCGTAAGTAAGATCAACCAAAAGGTCAAGCAGTACGGCTCGAGCTATCAGTCCTCGCGCGTTAAAAAATACAGCGGAGCCAAGACTGCAGCGCCTCTGAACGGCGCGTATTTGAAGCGAAAATTCGGCAACTACAACGATCCCGTGTATAACATCAAGCTTTTCAACGAAAATATCGTGCTGGGCTCAAACAGCGGCGACACGCAGGTTAAAGCGGTGCTACCGGGCAAGGTGGTCTTTGCTAAAGAAACCGCCGTGCTCGATAAGGTCGTGATCCTAGAGCACAGCGGCGGCATCCACACGATCTACGCGCATCTAAATCAGATCCCGCCTACCGTGCGCGTCGGCTCCAACGTCAAAAAGGGCTACATTATCGGGCGCATCGGCTCGGATCTGACCTTTGAAGTGACGCAGCAGAACTACCACATCAACCCGCTCGATCTCATAAGTCTGAGGTGAAGCCGTGAGCGGGGGAAATTCTAAATTTAGCAGATCTTGCGAGGACGCCGAAAGTTTAAATTTAAGCGGACAGAATTCAGGCTGCGATTTAAATTTAGATGAACAGAATTTTTCAAAAGAGCAGAATTGCGCCGCTTCAAATTTGAGCGATGAAAGCTCTGCGGAGGCGTTAAATTTAAACGAGCAAAATTCCGCCTCGGCGCTAAATTTAGATAACTCAAATTCCGAAACGACGCCAAATTTAAACAATCAAAATTTTACCGCCGCAACGGACGCCGAAGCAGCATCAAAGACGGCGGCGGGCGCTGTAAAAGCAGAAGCCGTGACAGCCTCGGAGACAGCGCAAAACGATATTGAGGCGGCAGAGGCAGGCGAGGAAACAACACGAAACGCTACCGCAACGGCGGAAATGGCTACGGAGGCTGCGACAAAAGAAGCGGAAGTGGCGAGGCCGCAGATCCAAGAGCTTACCAATTTTCTTAGCGAATACGCCGCCAAGATGCTTAGCATCGGCACCTACACCGCGCGTATCGAGCGCTGCGTGTGCAGGATAGCGGACGCTTACGGCTATGAGGCGAGCCTGATGATCTTCGTGCGCCACTTCATCATCAGCGTGATGGACCCTGCGGACAACTCCATCCGCCGCACCTACGTCAAAACGGGCGCTGCGGCGCAGATCAGCTTCGATCTGATCTCGGAGCTAAGCGCGCTTAGCTGGGAAATTTACGACGAGAAAATCCCTCTTGCGCGCGCTAAGGCCGCATTTGTAGAAATTTTAGCCTCGCAGAAGAAAAGCTTCGCCAAAACCCTCGTTCTGCTCAGCGTCGCAAACGCAGCCTTCTGCGAGCTTTTCGGCGGCGATGGCGGCGCGATGGCGTTAGTTTTTGCGGCTACGGCTTTTGGAATTTGCGCCCGCCATCTGCTTAGCAAGCTCAAAATCAACCTAAAAATCCAATACATCGCGGTTTCGTTCGCAGTCTCCTTCATCGTCTCGCTAGGCGCTCGCTACGGGCTTAGCGCCACGCCCGACGTCGCCGTGGGATCGAGCATACTATTTTTGATCCCCGGCGTCTGGCTGATAAACTCCGTCTTTGACATCCTAAACGAAAATATGCTCGTAGGCATCAGCAGAGGGCTAAATACGGGGCTTTTGATCATCTGCATCGCGATCGGGCTCTTTCTGACGCTTAGCATCTCAAATTTGGGGCTCGTAAATGTTTGATATAGCGCTTTCGGTATTTAAGGACGCCTGCTTTGCCGCTGCGGCGGGGCTGGGGTTTGCGTATGCGTGCATGCCGCCAAAAAAGACGCTTATTTTCTCGGCGCTGCTTGCGGCGGTTGCGCATTCGTGTAGGTTTTTGCTGATACAGAGCCAAATTTTTTCGATCGCCGCCGCGACGCTTTTTGCGTCGTTTCTGATCGGCGTTTTGGGAATGCTCTGTGCCAAGCGCCTCAAGGTGCCCGCAGAGATCATCGCCTTTCCCGCGCTGCTTCCGATGATCCCGGGCATCTACGCTTACAAGACAGTTTTGGCGCTGTTTTCTTATATCAAAGCCGCGGGTGCGCAGCAGAAACTCGCCCACCTCATCTCGTTTTTCGACAACGCCCTCGCCACGATCTCGATCTCGCTGGCGCTCGGCACGGGCGTCTCGATAACGCTGCTAATTTTCTATGAGCAGTCCTTGATGATCACTCGCGGAGCAAGAGGCAAATAACGCTAAATAAGAAATTTTAAGCAGGCGGCGGGTAAATTTAAATTTTATCATCTTCGCTAGCGAGGTAAAATTTTATAATTTACCGCCCTTTCTGCGAAAGTAAAATTTAGTTATATCCTCCATTTATTGCTCCGATATTCGTTTTATTGTTTTCTCTTTTTCATCGTAGTAGTATTTATACAACAAGTTGTATTCTAGGC
>CAUSBF010000140.1:0-4980 GCA_963529595.1 uncultured Campylobacter sp. | reverse complement strand
TAAGTATACTTTAGACGATGTGGAATCCTTTAAAATAGTTTTATCAAGATTCAGATATATCGAGGGGTATAACAAAGGTCGCGAAATCACGGACTACGAGGTTATCTTGCGAAATAGCGAGGGTGAGCAGGTTAATGAAATCTGCAGAAACGAAATTAAGAGGGCTCGTAGTCGCATGCGATAAATCTAAGATAGCGCCACAGGATTTGGCACATAAGGTCGTGATTTCGGCGCACTTTAATTTAGCTTTTAAAATTTATGCGAGAATTTTAAAATTCTAAGCTTCAAGCTTTAAAATTTGCCCACGGAGCTTTTAAAATTTATCGCACGGCTTAGGTTTATTTTATCCGCGCCAAGACAGCGAAATTTTTAGGGCGTCGCGATAACTAGGCGCAAGACAGCGAAATTTCACAAAGCTGCGGCGAACAAGATACGCAGAGAATGCACGCAAATTTCAAATTTATCTGGATTTTGCCAGCCTGCCCGACGCCGAGCACCATTGTTTAGCTACAATCCCTCTTGCTCGCTTTACTTTTCGCTCGTCTTGATAGCTATTGCACTTTGCCGAAGCTACTGCGCGCCCTTTCGCAAAACTGCACAGCATGTGGGATTGCGCCCATCGCTCGCAGATTTTGCAGCACATGCACGCGATAAAATTCTGTAGCGCAGGTATTTTAAATAAATTTTGATTTAAAAACGCAGGCGAGAGGCGATTTAAATTTAAAGCTCACGTGCTCCACGGCTAGCCTGCAAGCGCTCTGCCCGCGAGCAGCCCAGCGTAGCAAAACAGCATACAAACGCATACGCTTAAGACCGCGTTTAGCACACCGATAGCAAATTCTCGCGCCAGCAATAATTGCAGCGTATCGTAGCTGAACGTAGAAAATGTCGTAAAGCCACCCAGCGCGCCTGCGATAAAAAATACCCGCACGCTCTGCGTTAAATTTAGTGCGAGCAAAAACCCTATCAGCAGGCTTCCCAGCGCATTTACGCAAAAAGTAGCGATCGGAAACGCGCTCCAAAATCCGGCGCGATCCATTGCGCGCGCGATCGCTCCACTTAGGCCTACTCGCGCCATCGCGCCTACACAGCCGCCTAGCCCCGCTAAAATCAAGTTCGTCAATCCAAGTCCTTTTAAAATTTGTAAATTTTATTTCGCCATCTAACCTCCATAGGACGAAAGATGTGCAACTTCGCTATTTTAACGCGGTTAGTTAAAATTCCGCTTTTAAAATTTGCTCGCACTTTTTGAAATTTCATTTTAAAATTTTACTTACGCGACGAAACGCGACGTTTTACGTGGTGCCGCAAGATGGAGACCAAACGCGCGCAGTGTAAGAGGACGGCAAAGCAAAAAACTACGAGACACAAAAGGGCGACGTAGCAAAACAGCGCGAATGCTTAAACCGCGCTTGTAGCAAAACCAAGGCAAGGCAAAACTATAGCGCGGCAATCGCTGCAGCGCTACTACAGCGGGCGCTACTGTAGCACCTTTTTTAGCGCCAGTGCAAATAGCACGACATAAAGGACGAGCAGCCATTTTTTCTGCGTTTCGCGCTTTGCACGGCGAGCCTGAGAGGTGCCGAAATACACGCCCAAAAGCCCGCCCACGGCTAGCAGCGCGCCGCGTTCGTAATCCACATGGCCGTTGTACGAAAGGCTCAAAAGCGCGCTAAATGAGCCGAAAACGATAAAAAATAGCCCCATGCAGACCGCTCTTTTGATATCGACGCCCAAAAATCCGACCAAAATCGGCGTCAGAAATACCGCGCCGCCCACGCCCATGCTAAGCGCGATCGCGCCGATAGCAAAGCCGATGAAAAATAGCACCGCGCCGTGCGGATTGGCATTGTCGCCGCTTGTTACATTCGTGCTAAAGAGTTTAAGAAATGAGATCGCAAGCGTCAGCAAAAGACCGATCTCAAGCACGATTTCGGGCGAGTATTTTACGATGAAGCCCGATATGCTCGCGCCGCACAGCCCTCCGAGCCCCACCGCGATGCCGCTATCTAGGCGAAGCTTGCCCGCGCGGTAGTTCAGATATGAGCCGAAAAGCGAGACGATGAACATCTGCATCACCGAGATGCCCGCGGCGGTCTTGACGTCGTATCCCAGAGCCATCATCACGGGCATTACAACCGTGCCGCCACCGATACCGAAAAAGCCCGATATGAAGCCCACGACGACGCCGACAAAGGGGAGTTCTAGCATTTTTGATCCTTAAAATTTGAAGCGAAGTTTATAGCTTTAAAATTTAAAGCTTGCTAAATTTGTGGAATTTTGGATTTGAAAGCGGGAAATTTACGGGATTTTGAGGCGGGGAATTTTGATCGCGGGATTTCGGTTTGAAATTTTATGTGTGGGATTTGTGAAATTTGGAAATTTCCGGGATTTTAAAGCTTGAAATTTCAGAGCGTAGAATTTTAATTGCAGAAATTCGGCTAGAAACTTTATGTGCTGGAGTTACTAGAGTTTGTAGCGGAGGCGTATTTTTGCTACGTTTGCGGATTTTTGGAATTTCAAAGCGTAAAATTTTGGCTCAAAATTTTATCGCAACGGAACGTAAACCATAGTTTCGGCTTAAAATTTTATACGGAGCTGACTTAGTCCGCATCTGTTTTATCGTGGCATTGGAATTCTACGCCTAGACTGCGGCGATTTAGCGCAAATTTGGATTAAAATTTTACGTTTAGATCGCGGCAAAACCCCGCACGGTAAAATTTTAGACAAAATTCTGCGGCGAAATTTCAAGCAGTGGAATTTTCTGCGACAGAATTCCGCGCGGTATAGCTGCAAGCAAAATTACTACGGTAAAATTCTCTCAAAATTTTGTGGCGAATTACAAGTAAAATTCCTTCCGCATAAAGTTACGTTTCCATCCACGATTGCACGCGCGGCGCATCTTCCTTCGTTAAAATTCTTTCTGTGCGGAGGACGACAGCAAAATTTCCGCGCTTTGTATTCTAAAAATCGCTGCAAAATCGGTGTAAAATCACGACAAGATCGGCGTAAAATTTTATGCGGAGCGGGCAGGCGCAAAGAGCACGAATTTTTTGTAAAATTTACGACGAAATTTCGCCGCCAAAAGCTCGTTCAAAACCCGCCAAAAGAGTTCCAAAGATCAAAAAGCCGCCGCAAAATCCTCACGATGAAATTCCGCCCGCAAATTTCTCGGGGTAAAATCGCTTTGGATGGGGCGAGATTTGAACTCGCGGCAAATTTTCCGGGCTAAATTTTACGCAAAAATCCGCATTAAACCTGCAAAATTTATCGTAAATTTCTCCGAGCGGTTTTCGCGCCTTATGAAATTTCCAGCACGATCTCCTTTTTTAGCCCGATCTGTTTGATCTCGAGTACGGAAGCGCCGCCCAAACGCAGCGCAAGCACCTCCGCTTCGCTGCAGGCGCCGGTCTGTGCGATTTCGCGCAACACCTTACCGCGCCAAGCCTTGGCGTAGTGGCTCAGCACCTTGCCGCCTTTGATAAAACTAAAACTCAAATATTCGTGCTTCATCTCATAAAATTTTTCGTAAAATCCCGCGCGCAGATCCACGACACGCTCATCTGCCAGATACCGATCCAGCGCAGCGGAGAAGCTGTCGCGATAAAATTTCGCCGCGTCTATGCCGCCAAATTTTTCGCCCTGTTTGAGCTTGTAGTTCGGCAGCGCGTCGCCGCCCAGCACGGGGCCGAAAAGGTTTGAAAAAATTATCGTGTTTCGCTCCGCAAACTCCTGCGCGCCGGGGCTTAGCGACGCGTAGTCTAAAGCGCGATACGCGGTGCCCGTGTAGCGCAAAAGCGCCTTCGCGCAGCCTTTTTCAAAGATATTTTCGCGCAGGGATGCATCCCATTTTTTCAGTCCGAAAAGCTTGCAAAGCTCCGTCTCGCTCGCTCGCTCCGTAGACTCCGTGTAGGCGCGCAGCATCTGCAGGCGCTTTTCGTAAAGATCTGCAAAGATGAAATTTTGCTCGCAAATGCGCGGGCCGCCGCTTTGCTCGCTTTTCATCTCGCTTGGGGAAAATAAAATCTTCATACGCTCTCCTTAAAATTTGCTAATTTTACTAAAATTTTGCTTGCATTAAGCCCGCCTAGGCTCGCGCCGCCCGCTAAATTTAAGCTAAGCAGCGTATAATGGCGCTAAAAATTCCAAGGACGAAAATGCTTTTAGAAGAGCCGCTTTTTTACTACCGCGAAATTTTAAAGACGCATCCGCAAAGCTACCTCGCAGAGGACGACGCTCAGGTCATCATCGGCATCGATTGCGATTATTTCGACGGATTTAAGATAAGTTTTGAGGCTTTGAGGCTTAAATTTGATGAGGTAAAGGGCGCAAAAGAAGGCGCGAGCGAGTTTAAAAACGCGAGCTTTGCCGGGCTTTTCGGCGTTTTGGGCTACGACATCGTGCGCGCGTTCGAAAATATCGGCTCGCCAAAGCAGGCGTTATATGAATTCCCGCCGTTTTTTTACGCCGATGCCGCAAACTACCTGCACTACGATAAAATCAGCAAAATTTACGATTTTTACGGCAAAGACGCCCAAATTTACGAAAGTCTGCGCGTGCTTAGCTCGCAGGCTTCACAACAGGCCGCCGTCGCAACACCAGCTGCGTCCCAGAGTGCTGCAAGAGCGGACGCCGCTATAAAAGGCGGATCGAAATCGCAAGCCGCGGCGAAGCCCGCGCCGCGTAAAAAAGAGCTTAAATTTAAAATTTTAACCGATCTTGGCGCTGAGGAGTCTCATTTTAGCGCGATGGTCGAAGTCGCGAAAGAAAAGATAAAAAGCGGCGACGTGTTTCAGGTCGTGCTGGGCGAAATTTTAGAAGTCGGCACGAATCTGGGTAGTCTGGAGTTTTACGAGCGACTCAAAAAGAACAATCCGAGCCCCTATATGTTTCACTTCCCGACGCCGTACGGCTGCGTCGCGGGCTCCAGCCCCGAGCTGATCATGGAGATCAAAAAGGACGAAATTTTTGTAGCTCCCA
>CAUSBF010000139.1:0-4993 GCA_963529595.1 uncultured Campylobacter sp. | reverse complement strand
GGAATTTTTAAGGCAGCCCGACGATGGACGTGGGTTTATATTTTTAAATTTATCGATGTGGAAAATTTTATCTTTAGTACTGTTTTTGATAGCATTTTTCTTAAAGCAGTCTTTGAAGAAAAAACTAATTTGCAGAAATTAAATTAATCTAAAGTTAAAAAGTAATATAATCTCTTTACAAAAATGTAAATTTTCGTTTAGCGGGGATTTATAATCATCTTTTTTAAGGAGAACCTATGCTAGGTCGCATTGAAGGCTTTACGGGCAGATCCATAGACGGCAAAAAAAGCCGCATTATGGCTTTGCAAGATGTGGCGCAAAGCATCAGCGGGCTGATTTTGGCCTGTTTTATGCTGTGTCATATGATATTTACCGGCACGATTTTGATCGGTAAGGGCGCGTTTGAGGGCGTCGTACATTTCGCCGAACCGGGCGGAATTTATTTTGTTACAAACATCGTCGCTTTTGTAATTTTCGTGATTTTCGTGATTCACGCGTTTTTGGCGATGAGAAAATTTCCGGCTAACTACGCCGCTTACAGGGCGTTTAAAGCGCATAAAATGCGAATGAAGCATTGCGACACGACGCTTTGGTGGTTTCAGTTTTGGACGGGGTTTTTCCTATTCTTCTTTGCGGCGGCTCATATTTTAATGATCGTATTCGGTCCGAAAATTACTGCAGATCTTGCTATCGCTCGCTTCGGACAGCTTCATCTATTTTATTTTGTTTTATTGATTTTCGTAGTAACTCACGCTAGCATTGGAATTTATAGGCTTTATATGAAATGGATCAGCATAGACGGCACGAAGGCGGAAATTCAAAGGAAAAGAGCCCTCATCAAAAAGACGGTTTTTATCGTTTGGGGCGCATTTTTCTTGCTTTCGATAATCGCCGATTTCAAATGGTTAAGTTTAGAATAGGGAGCTTGGGATGAATGTAATATATTGCGATTCTTTAGTTATTGGCGGCGGTTTGGCGGGCTTAAGAGCTGCGATTGCTACCGGCGAGAAGGGGCTTAGCACTATCGTTTTGAGCCTGATCCCCGTTAAACGCTCGCACTCTGCGGCAGCTCAAGGCGGCATGCAGGCGTCACTGGGAAATTCCAAGATGAGCGAGGGCGACAACGAGGACGTGCACTTTGCCGACACCGTAAAAGGAAGCGACTGGGGCTGTGATCAAGACGTCGCTAGGATGTTTGCGCAGACGGCGCCTAAGGCGATCCGCGAGCTTGCGGGCTGGGGCGTTCCTTGGACTAGGATTACTAGAGGTGAGCGAAGCGCTATTATCAACGCTCAAAAAACCACGATTACTGAAAAAGATGAGGTTCACGGGCTTATCCACAGCCGCGACTTCGGCGGCACGAAAAAATGGCGAACCTGCTATACTGCCGATGCTACGGGACATACAATGCTTTTTGCCGTTGCAAACGAAGCGTTAAAGCATAACGTAGATATTCATGATAGAAAAGAAGCGATCGCGCTAATTCACGCAAATAACCGCTGCTACGGCGCAATCGTGCGCGATTTGGTTACCGGCGAGCTGATAGCATACGTCTCAAAGGGTACGCTGATCGCTACCGGCGGCTACGGCAGAGTTTATAAACACACCACAAACGCCGTCGTTTGCGAGGGTATAGGTGCTGCTATCGCGCTTGAGACCGGCGTCGCGCAGCTTGGAAATATGGAGGCGGTGCAGTTTCACCCGACGCCTATCGTTCCGAGCGGAATTTTACTTACCGAGGGCTGCCGCGGCGACGGCGGAATTTTACGCGACGTGGACGGCTACCGCTTTATGCCGGATTATGAGCCTGAGAAAAAAGAACTTGCTAGCCGCGACGTCGTAAGCCGCCGCATAATGGAGCATATAAGAAAAGGCAAGGGTGTCAAAAGCCCTTACGGCGAGCACGTTTGGCTTGACATATCGATCCTCGGACGCGAGCATATCGAGAAAAATTTACGCGACGTGCAAGAAATTTGCGAAATTTTCAACGGCATCGATCCTGCCGACACCGAGGTAATAACCGACGAGCAGGGCAGAAAGCGCGGTAAAGGTTGGGCTCCGATCCTTCCTATGCAGCATTACTCGATGGGCGGCATCAAAACAAAAGCTACGGGCGAGAGTCCGACTTTGGCGGGACTATTCAGCGCCGGCGAGGCTGCTTGCTGGGATATGCACGGCTTTAACCGCTTAGGCGGAAATTCCGTTGCCGAAACCGTCGTCGCAGGAATGATCGTGGGCGAGTATTTTGCGGAGTATTGCCAAGGACACGATGTCGATATCAATACGCACGATATCGAAAAATTCGTAGATAAAGAGAAAAATTATATTAAGAGCCTACTTGAAAAAGAGGGCAAATTTAACGTATTCGAGATCAAAAACAAGATGAAAGACGTTATGTGGGAGCACTGCGCAATCTTACGCACCTGCGATGGATTAGCCAAAGCCGTAAAAGAGCTCGAGGAGCTTTACAAGCAATCTTTGGACGTCAAAGTAAGCAATAAAGAGCTTTTCGGAAATCCTGAGCTTGAGGAGGCTTACCGCGTACCGAAGATGCTAAAGCTCGCGCTTTGTATCGCTAAGGGCGCGCTTGATCGCACCGAAAGCCGCGGCGCGCACTTCCGCGAGGATTATCCGAAACGCGACGATCTAAACTGGCTAAAACGAACTCTTGCAAACTGGAAAGAGGGCGACACTATGCCTACTCTAAGCTACGAGCCGCTTGATATTATGAAGATGGAGATGCCGCCTGCATTCCGCGGATACGGCGCCAAAGGCAATATCATCGAGCATCCGGACAGCGCCGTGCGCCAAAAAGAGGTCGATGAAATTCGCGAGAAAATGCAAGCCGAGGGCAAAGGCAGATATGAAATTCAAGAGGCATTGATGCATTATGAATTGCAGCCAAAATATAAAGCACCTAACGAAAGAGCAGGTATAGGATATGAGTAGAAAAATAACAATAAAGGCATTTAAGTATAATCCGTTAAGCAAAATTTCAAAGCCGCACTTCGCTACTTACGAGCTTGAAGAGACCGACGGAATGACGCTATTTATCGCGCTTAACGTGATTCGTGAGAAATTTGATCCCGAGCTAAGCTTCGACTTCGTTTGTCGCGCGGGTATCTGCGGTAGCTGCGGTATGCTCGTAAACGGCAAGCCGCAGCTTGCGTGCCGCACGCTTACCAAGGACTATCCGGATGGCGTGATCGAGCTTATGCCGCTTCCGGTTTTCAAGCTGCTAAAAGACCTCAGCGTCGATACGGGCAACTGGATGAACGCGATGAGCAAACGCGTAGAGAGCTGGATCCACACCGATCACGAGACCGACATCTCTAAGCTTGAGGAGAAGGTCGAGCCGGAGGTCGCGCAGGAGGTTTTCGAGCTGGATCGCTGCATCGAGTGCGGCATCTGCGTGGCAAGCTGCGGTACCGCGATAATGCGAAAGGATTTTATCGGCGCCGTCGGTATCAACCGTATAGCGCGTTTTCAGATCGATGCGTTGGATAAACGCAGCGACGAGGATTTTTACGAGCTGATCGGCGATGATGACGGAGTATTCGGCTGTATGACGCTGCTAGGCTGCGAGGACAACTGCCCTAAGCACCTTCCGCTTCAAAGCAAAATCGCCTATGTCCGCCGCAAGCTTGCCGCTCAGGGCAAATGCGGCTGCGGTAAATAAAATTTAAGCGGGATCTTCCCGCTTAAATTTATCTTCCAATTTTATAAATTTTACCTCGATAGACAAATTCCAAAATGCTTGAGTCAGACAAGTGAAGTAGCTTTAAATTTAATACTATCCCAAGCGATAAAGAAGTAAAATATGAAATCGCTTAAGATCGCTAGCGAGGGATAAAGATGAACGAAGCAAGGCTCGAAGAGCTAAAGAAAATTCTAAATGAACGGCGTCAAAATTTAGAGCAGAGCTCTAGGAATAGTTTTAATCTTGAAAGCTTAAAATGCCTAATTCAAATAAACGGAATCTGGAACTAAAAAATTGTCTAGAAATTTTAATGATAGAAATTCCAATATAAATATAAATGCCCATTGTAAAAAAGAGTTAATAATAAAGGATTTTAGTGCCTTAATAGGTTTTTTCCAATTTTGTATATTAATATTGATCATAATACTTTCTCAAACAGGAATATTGTCTAATTTTGGTATTGAAAAATTTTCCGAATCAGAAGATTCTTATTTTTTCATTATTTTTTGCACTATTATTCCATTTATTAGAATTATTGAGCGCGATAAACCATTTAATAGGCGCTTTATAATTTTTAACGAAAAATTTATTTCGGTAGAAGCCGAAGGAATAAAAATCTTCCGAATAAATCTAGATGAAATTATTAAGATATCTAAAAATATGGATATTAGGACTTCTACACCAGAATATTTTCCAATTTCAAAAGAACTCTTCTATTTCTGTATATTTGCTACTATAATAACAATGATCTTATTTGTTTTTAAAGACTTTATAGTTGTATTTATATTGTTGGCCACAATATTCATTCTTCCAAAGAATTTAATTTGTACTGTAATTGGTGGCTTGGAAGCAAACAAAATATATGATCGTTTGGCAATATATTCTAAAGATGGCATCATAATAAATATTTTTATAAATTCCAATAAAGATTATTCGGAATTAAAGAGATACTTTTTATTACATAGGAGTATTAATATAGATAATGTTAGAAAAGAATTTATGATATTTCACAAGGAGTCTAAACATGGATAAGAGAGAATTAAATGCGTAAATTGAGCTTGATCGCGCAGAAAAAGAATTTGTAAAATTTAAAGATAGCGCTCTGCTATTTTGTAATATAATTGAAGCTATGTTTCATAAATTTAATATCCACTTAAGCTACAAAAGGCAAAATAGGCAAACTTTCGAAATCGCTAGTGAGGGATAAGGATGAACGAAGCAAGACTCGAAGAGCTAAAGAAAATTATAAATGAACGGCGTCAAAATTTAGAGCAAGGCTCGCAAGAAGATTTT
>CAUSBF010000138.1:0-5008 GCA_963529595.1 uncultured Campylobacter sp. | reverse complement strand
ATTTTAGAGATATCATCCTTGAAGCCTATGTAGCCGAAGCCTACCAAACAAAGCAGTCCGCAGAGCACGAAGACGTTGTCTAGCTTGGCGCACATCAGGCTTGCGAATACCGCGGCGGTAACGAAAACGAGCCCGCCCATCGTGGGGGTTTTGCTCTTTTTCTGATGGTTTTGCGGCGCGAGCTCGTAGATGGGCTGCGCGGCGTGTCTAGCTTGCGCCCAGCGGATAAACCGCGGCATAGCCCAGACCGAAAAACAAAAAGCGATAAAAAACGCAAGTCCTGCGCGCGCGGTGATGTATTGGAAAAAATTTATATTCGTAAGATGATAGAGATAATAAAACAAAGTTTGCCTTTTAAATTTTATGAAATTTTATATGAAAACGCGCATTTTAGTATAAAAGAGGTAAAATTTAGCTTTTAGGGCGGATGAAATTTTGCCGCATTTGCCAAAAGAAAGTATAATGCCGCTCGTAAAAACAGCGCCGCAGACCTGCTTTAAAAGGCCAGCGCGGCGAAATTTAGACGAAATTTAGGAGCCAAAATGGGGCAAAAGACGATTTTACTCATCACCGACGGCATCGGCTTTAACGCGAGCGATAAATTTAACGCGTTTGCAAATGCCAAAAAGCCCGCCTATGATTATCTTTTTAAAAACGTTCCGAATACGCTGCTGCGCACCTCGGGGCTTGCCGTGGGCTTGCCGCAGGGACAGATGGGAAACAGCGAAGTAGGGCATATGACGATCGGAAGCGGTAGAATTTTGTATCAAAACCTAGTCAAAATCGATCGCGCGATCGATGAGGGCTCGCTTGAGAAAAACGAAGCGCTGCAAAACCTGCTCGCTAAATGCCGCAGAGTGCACGTCATAGGGCTTTACAGCGACGGCGGCGTGCATTCGCATCTGCGCCATTTCGACGCGATCTGTGATATAGCGCAGAATGCGGGTTGCGAGACATGGGCGCACGCTATCACCGACGGGCGCGACGTTTCGCCGAGCAGCGGAGCGGAATTTTTAAAGCGCCTGGAGGCTAAATTTAAAGTTGCTAGCGTGTGCGGGCGCTTTTACGCGATGGATCGCGACAAGCGCTTTGACCGCGTAAAGCGCGCTTACGACGTACTTATGGGCGAAGCGGCGCCGCTTGAAATTTCGCCTAGCGGGTACATGCTGCAAAGCTACGAGCGCGGCGTGAGCGATGAGTTTATCGAGCCTGCGAGCTTTAACGGCTTTGGCGGTATCGGCGCGGATGACGGAGTGATTTTTATAAATTTTAGAAACGACCGGGCTAGAGAGCTTTGCGCGGCCTTGGGCGATGAGAGCTTCAGCGAATTCAAGCGAAAATTCGTCGTGCAAAATTTAATCACGATGAGCGAATACGACGCGAGCTTTAAATTTCCTCTGCTATTTGAGAAGCCCGTGCTAAAAAACACGCTTTGCGAAGTGATCGCGGAAGCCGGTCTTACGCAGCTTCACACCGCCGAGACCGAAAAATATGCTCACGTGACGTTTTTCTTTAACGGCGGCGTCGAGGAGCCGCTGCCAAACGAAACTCGCGTGCTGATTCCGAGCCCCAAAGTAAAAACCTACGACGAGCAGCCGCAGATGAGCGCGCCTGCGGTGTGCGATGCGGTGATCCGCGGTATTGAAGCAGGGATCGATTTCATCGTCGTAAATTTCGCAAACGGCGATATGGTCGGTCATACGGGCAATTACGACGCCGCGATAAAGGCGGTCGAGGCGGTGGATGAGTGTATCGGTAAAATTTTAAGCGCGGCGAGGGCGCACGATTACGCCTATGTCCAGATCAGCGACCACGGCAACTGCGAAGCGATGCGAGATGCGGACGGCGAAATTTTAACCAACCACACGACCTTTGACGTATTTTGCTTCGTCGCGGGCGAGGGCGCGCGCGAACTAAAGAGCGGACTTGGGCTTAGCAACGTCGCAGCGACCGTGCTAAAGCTAATGGGGCTGCCGAAGCCCGCGGAGATGGACGAGGCGCTATTTTGAAATTTAAACGGCGTGGCTCGCGAGTAATTTGAAATAACTAAAATTTAATCAATTTGGATAAATTTACGCTAGAGATTAAAATTTTAACAAAAGGACAAGTATGAAATTTAGCGGAAAAAACGTTTTAATCACGGGCGCGAGCCGCGGTATCGGCGCACAGATCGCAAGGACTTTGGCGGGCTATGGGCTTAAGGTGTGGATCAATTATCGCTCTGCACCAGAGCCTGCCGACGCGCTGCTAGAGGAGATCCGCGCAAACGGCGGAGAGGGCGCGGTGATAAAATTTGACGCGACGAACGAGGCGGAATTTAGCGAGGCAATTGCCCTGATCGCGCAAAGCGACGGCGAGCTAAGCTATCTCGTAAATAACGCGGGCATCACGAACGACAAGCTCGCGCTTAGGATGAAGCTGGAAGATTTCATGGGCGTGATCGAAGCAAATTTAAGTAGCGCCTTTATCGGCTGCCGTGAAGCTTTAAAGCTAATGAGCAAAAAGCGCTTCGGCGCGGTCGTAAATATCGCCTCGATCGTCGGCGAAATGGGCAACGCGGGGCAGGTCAATTACAGCGCGAGCAAGGGCGGAATGATCGCGATGAGTAAGAGCTTTGCAAAAGAGGGCGCAGCGCGCGGCATCCGCTTCAACTGCATAACTCCGGGCTTCATCGCTACGGATATGACGGATGCGCTAAGCGACGACGTAAAAGCAAGCTACGAAGCGAGCATCCCGCTTAAGCGCATGGGAAGCACGAGTGACGTCGCCGAAGGAGTTGCGTTTTTACTCAGCGACGGCGCGGGCTACATTACTGGAGAGACGCTTAAAATCAACGGCGGGCTCTATATGTAGCGTTAAATAGCGGAATTTAAGGTTAAATATTATAGAATTACGCGGTATTTTTTTAAAGGAGTGCTAAAATGGCAGTATTTGAAGATGTAAGAGACGTAGTTGTAGAGCAACTAAGCGTAAGCCCGGATCAGGTTAAACTTGACTCTAAAATTATCGAAGATTTGGGCGCGGACTCTCTTGACGTAGTTGAGCTAGTAATGGCTTTAGAGGAGAAATTCGGTATCGAGATCCCTGATAGCGAGTCCGAAAAATTAGTAAGCATTAAAGACGTAGTAGATTATATAGAAAATTTGCCTAAGAAATAAAATTTTAAGGAAGCGGTTTTGAAACGAGTCGTAGTAACGGGCATCGGGATGATAACTTCTCTCGGGCTTGACAAACAGAGCAGTTTTGAAAATATCTGTAACGGAAAAACCGGGGTTGATAAAATTTCGCTCTTTGACGCTAGCGAATTTCCGGTTCAAATTGCAGCTGAAGTAAAAGGTTTCGATCCTTCGAGCATAATCGAGGATGGAAAAGAGATAAAAAAGATGGATAGATTTATCCAGCTGGGACTTAAAGCCGCGGGCGAAGCTATGGATGACGCTAAATTTAGTAGCTTTGATAGCGACGAATTCGGCGTTAGCTCCGCTAGCGGTATAGGCGGTTTGCCGAATATCGAGATAAACGCCAATATCTGCTTGCAGCGTGGCCCTAGGCGAATTTCTCCGTTTTTTATCCCCTCTGCATTAGTAAATATGCTCGGCGGCTTTGTTTCGATATATTATAAATTAAAAGGTCCGAATTTATCCAGCGTTACGGCTTGTGCGGCTTCTGCGCATGCGATTATGGACGCTGCGAGAGTTATCATGATTGGCGAAGCGAAAAAGATGCTCGCAGTGGGAGCCGAGGCTGCGGTTTGCCCCGTAGGTATCGGCGGATTTGCCGCGATGAAGGCGCTTTGTGCTAGAAACGACGATCCTGCGCACGCTTCACGTCCGTTTGATGCGGAGCGAAATGGCTTTGTAATGGGCGAAGGCGCGGCGGCTTTGGTTTTAGAAGAGCTGCAGGACGCAAAAGCGCGCGGCGCTAAAATTTACGGCGAGCTCGTAGGATTCGGCGCTAGCGGCGATGCTTATCATATCACTTCGCCTAGCCTAGACGGCCCGATCCGCGCTATGAAAAAGGCCTGCGAGATGGCAGGACGCCCGAAGATTGATTATATCAACGCTCACGGAACGTCCACCGCAATAAACGATAAAAACGAAACTGCGGCGTTAAAAGAGCTTTTCGGTGAAGGCAAGGTGCCTGCGGTCAGCTCCACCAAGGGTCAGCTAGGACACTGCCTGGGCGCTGCCGGAGCTGTAGAGGCTGCGATCAGCCTTTTAGCGATGCAAAACGGCATCATACCGCCTACGATAAATCAAATTTCAAAAGATCCCGATTGCGATTTGGATTACGTGCCAAACGTCGCTAGAAAAGCCAAACTCGATTGCGTTATGAGCAATAACTTCGGATTCGGCGGCACAAACGCGTCGCTTATTTTCAAAAGAGTAGATTAATGGCGAGCTATCTGGACTTCGAAAAGTCTATAAAGCAGATCGACGAGGACATCACCGCCGCTAAAATTCGCGGCGATGAGGACGCGGTCGAAATTTTAAATAAGAACCTCGAAAAAGAAATTTCCAAAGTTTATAAAAATTTAAACGAATATCAAAGGCTTCAGCTTGCGCGCCACCCAGATCGCCCTTACGCGATTGATTATATTCGCGCGCTTTTGCAAGACGCTAGGGAGCTTCACGGCGACCGCGCCTTTAGGGACGATCCTTCGATCGTGTGCTATCTAGGTATTATGGGTAACCGCAAAATCACCGTAATCGCCGAGCAGAAGGGTCGCGGCACCAAAAACAAGCTGAAGCGAAATTTCGGTATGCCGCATCCGGAGGGCTATCGCAAGGCACTGCGCGTAGCAAAACTTGCCGAGAAATTTAACCTTCCTATTTTGTTTTTGATCGACACTCCGGGCGCATATCCTGGACTTGGTGCCGAGGAACGCGGTCAAAGTGAGGCTATCGCGCGGAATTTATATGAGCTTAGCGATCTTAAAACGCCTACGATCGCCGTTGTTATAGGCGAGGGCGGCAGCGGCGGAGCTTTAGCGATCGGCGTGGCTGAT
>CAUSBF010000137.1:0-5104 GCA_963529595.1 uncultured Campylobacter sp. | reverse complement strand
GGCTAACTTTTATCTCGCGACGGGCGGCGAGCTGATAAATCAACAAATCAATAAACGTAAAATCGACAAAGCAAAAAATCGTTATGCTCACATAAACTCATCGCGTAACCATCGCGACTATCGCTTCGCTCGCGCAGAGAAACTATCGTATTAATTCTCGCGCCTACGTAACGCGAAAATGTAAAATATGGTCGCTCAATCGTTGCAATAACCCGCGCGATCGCGCAAAACTATCGCGCCGATTCCGGCGCCTGCGTAAAATTTAATCGCGCCAAGCTCTGTGCCCGCGAAAAGCGCGTAAAAATCACCGCACTAATCGCCCCGCTCGCACAAAACCGCCGCCTATTTGAAAAGCTCGGTAGAAAGATACCTCTCGCCGGTATCGCAGAGGATCGTAACGATCACTTTGCCCTTGTTTTCGGGCTTGGCGGCAATCTGCGCGGCAGCATAAACGTTCGCACCGCTTGAGATACCCACGAGCAAGCCCTCTTTTTGTGCCAGCTGTCTAGCTGCCGCAAACGCATCGTCGTTCTCAACGCTCAAAAAGCCGTCGATGACGCTTCTATCAAGATTATCAGGGATAAAATTTGCACCAATGCCCTGGATCTTATGGCCGCCCGCACTGCCGCACGTAAGAAGCGGTGAGCTAGCAGGCTCCACGCCGTAGGCTTTGAGGTTTGGATTTTTAGATTTTAAAAATTTCGCCGTGCCGCTGAGCGTGCCGCCGGTGCCAAATCCCGCGACTAAAATATCTACCTTACCGCCGCTTTGCTCCCAAATTTCAGGTCCAGTGCTTTGAAAATGCGCCTTTGGATTGCTCGGGTTATCAAACTGGCTCGGGATGAAGCTATTTGGGGTGCTCGCAGCCAGCTCATTTGCCCTATCCACGGCGCCTTTCATTCCAAATTTCGGGTCAGTCAGCTCGATTTTAGCGCCGAACGCGGCAATGAGCTTTTGGCGCTCGATACTCATCGAGCTTGGCATCGTTAGGATGAGCTTCATACCGAGCTTTGCTGCGATCATCGCAAGCCCTACGCCCGTGTTTCCGCTGGTAGGCTCTATCAAAACGCTATTTTTATCGATTTTGCCAGAGCTTAGCGCGTCTTTTACGATCTGCCACGCTATGCGATCCTTGACCGAGTGGCTTGGATTTAAAAATTACGCCTTGGCTAGGATGAGGGCATTTTTGCCAAACGTATTGATTCTGACTAACGGAGTATTGCCGATGAGCTCCGTAACATCGTTTGCTATTTTCATATTTTTCCTTTAAATGCTGAAATTTAAATACTGGACGCTTCGCGCCATCATCTCCTCGTAGCTGCTTAGAGGCTCGTTAAATATCTCTGCCAGCTTGACGTCAAATTTCTCAAAAAACGCCCGCAGTCCGGGATCGCTCATCTGGATGCTAGTCATCCGCAGATCCTTTTCAAGAGCGGTAAAAATTTCACCGAAAGTAATCTCGCTAGCATCTCTGGCTAGGTGATAACCGCCGTTTTTACCTTTGATGCTACACACTAGCTTTTCGTTTCTAAGGGTATTTAGAATTTGCTCCAAATAATTCTTAGAAACTCCCGTACGCTCGGCGATCTCTTTTATACTTATCGGCGCTACTTCGCTAGCTTTGGCGATCTGCAAAATCGCAGCCAGCCCATAAACGCCCTTTGTGCTTAAAAGTGCCATTATTTCAGTGCCTCGCTAAGATCAGAAATCAAATCGTTCGCATCCTCTATACCCACGCTTAGGCGGATTAGGCTCGCAGGCACGCCAGCGCGGTTTAGCTGCTCCTCGTTTAGCTGCGAATGCGTCGTGCTCGCAGGATGAGTGATGATCGACTTAGTATCGCCGATATTTGCTACGACAGAGAAAATTTTAACCTTACTAACCGCCTTTAGCGCTGTTTCTTCGCTATCTACGATGAAGCTCATCAGACTGCTTGCGTAGCCGTTTTTAAATTTCGCTTTGATCGCGGCATTAAACGGCGAACTTGCAAGCCCCGGATAATTGACCTGCTTTACCTTCGGATGATTTTGCAAAAATTCTGCGATCTTTAGCGCGTTTTGAGAGTGCTTTTGCATGCGAAGCGGCAGTGTTTCAAGCCCCTGGATGAGCTGAAACGCATTAAACGGCGATAGAGTTGCACCAATATCGCGAAGCAAGGACAAACGAATCCTAAGCGTGTAAATGTCGAAATTATCTACTAAATCCGCATAAACTAAGCCGTGGTAGCTCTCATCGGGCTCGTTGAAATGTGCGTAACGCGGATTGCCTTTGAGTTTGGAATTTAATCCTTTGCCTGAAACGATCGCGCCTGCGATGCTAAGCCCCTGTCCGCTTATGTATTTGCTAGCGCTGTGGATTACGACATCGGCGCCGTCATCAAGCGGATTGTAAAGCGCAGGGCTTGGGATCGTGTTATCCGCAATCGTTACTACGCCGTGCTTATTTGCGATTGTAGCGATTTTAGTGGTATTTGCAACCGAAATTTGAGGATTTGAAAGCGTCTCAAAAAAGATCGCTCTAGTCTTATCGTCGATTAAACCTTCCAAATTATCTGCCGTTTCGGAGTCAAAAACCCTAGCTTCGATGCCGAAACGCTTGATCGTATGCGCCAAAAGCGTAGTTGCGCCACCGTAAATTTTCTCCGCGATGATGATATTTTCGCCCGCTGCGGCTAAATTTGCCACCGCAAAAAATATCGCTGCCTGCCCGCTAGAGACCGCGATGGCGGCTTTGCCGTTTTCCAGCGCCGCAAGTCGCGCCTCAAAAACATCAGTAGTAGGATTTGTCAAACGCCCATAAATCGGTCCTAGATCACGCAGCGCGAAGCGATCGGCGGCCTTTTTGCTAGAACCGAAGTTAAACGCGGTGCTTTGATAAATGGGAACTGCCATCGTGCCGTAGCCCGCGACGGAGTCGTAACCGAAATGAGTTGCGAGGGTTTCTTTTTGCATTTTTGTCCTTTGTAAAAAATTTGGCGAATAATAGCGAAATTTTAAAATAAAGTCAAGTATTTTTATATGATTTTAGAATGCCTATAATAAGGGATTATTAGAAAAAATATTATTAAAATATAGTTTTACAATATGCGTAATTTTGCCAAAATTTCGAATTTTGCTATAATGCGCGCTTTAATTAAGGAAAGATCATGCAAATCAGAGAAAAAGATGAGCGCGTTAAATATATCCGCGCATTAGAACGCTTCGTAAAATCTGCCGTAGCACTGCTAAAGCGCGAGGATTTCGACGCAGAGCTTTTTGCGAAGCGAATAGCTAAAAACTACGAAATTTTATCTAAAGCGGCCGCTACGAATCTCGATAGCCCATACACCAAGGCGCTTGAGAGCTTTGCTAAAAACGTCCTTGATGCTAGCGAGGCAGGACAGACCAGCGATGCTGCGTTTAGATCAGCGCTACAGCATGAAGCAAACGCTTTGCAAAAGCTCAAAAATAATAAGAGTTACAAAAAAAACAAGCACAAAATCGATTTTTTAAAGGATTATTAGATGAAAACCGTGATTTTTGATATGGATGGCACGCTACTCGACTCTTCGCGCGCGATCGAAATCAGCGTCAATAACACTCGCCGCGAGCTCTACGGACTAGCGCCGCTACAAAAGAATTTCATCGTCCACACCATCAACGATCCAAGCAAAAACGCCTTTTTGGAATTTTACGGCAAAACCGAAGCGAGCGTCGAAGAGCTTGCTTTTTTCGAGAAGGAATTTGTAAGTAATTACCGCGATTTTGCCGTGCTTTACGATGGTATCGAAGATCTTTTGCACTCGTGCAAAAAAGCAGGATTTTTTCTCGCAGTCGCCTCCAATGCACCTTCCTACACCCTAAGCGCGATCTTAGAAAAAACGGGCGTGCGCAGGCTATTTGATCTGGTCGTAGGCGCGGACGAGCAGATGCCATCAAAGCCCAACCCTGCGATGCTGCTACACGTAATTGCATGCTCGCCGCACAAAAACGCGATTTTTTTAGGCGATAGCAAAAAGGATGAGTTAGCCGCGATCCGTGGCGCAGAATTTTTACAAAATTTAGAATTTCAAGGTGGCAATGACGGCGAGAGCTTAAATGCTAGCCGCGACACTAGTAGAAAGAATTTCAGCGCTAGCAGCGGAAGCTTAAGCTCTTGCGGCGAAAATCTTAACGCAGATGAAAAATTCCGCCCTAACGACACAGATGCTGACGGAGCGGCAACGCTAAGCTTTAAAGGCGCCAAAATTTCCGCAAAAGCAGAAGCGACGGAAGACTCACAAACTGCGGCGGCGCGATGCTTTCAAGCAAATTTGGCAGATCTAAGAGGCGCAAAACTTGAGTATTTGCAGGTATGCTGGGGGTTTGGCGAGCCTAGCGAACTAAGCCGTAATGCCCTAAGCATCGCGCAAGCGCGCGAAATCATCGGCGGAATTTAAAGCAGCCTGGCTTTTGAGGCATAGCTAAATTAAAAGTAGTATCGCAGCAGGGCAAAATCACGCTTAACTCTTAACGGAGTAAATTCCGTCCTCACGCACAACGCAAGCGAGGTTAAATTTAAAAATAATCCTTGCACGAAAAATTCCACTAGCACGAGAAACCGAAATTTCATCTGCGCGAGTGGAATTTAAAATTTTAAAAGTAGCTTTTGTAGTGCGCGATTTTACCTGCGTGAAAAATGAAATTCTATCTGTAAAAGGTGACGAAATTTTAAAATTTAAAGACACCTCTCGCGGATTAATTTAAAATTTGCCTCGAAAGCCAGACTTAAAATTTAATGCCAAACGCGATTTTAGCATTCTACCGCATCCATGAAATTTCAAATTCTCGCAAAGCGGCGGAATTTTAAAATTTAAAAAAGCCTGATGCGTGTTGCGCGTACGATTAGATTTTGCATAAGTAGAATTTATCCGCCGCTCAGAAATCAAAATTTTACCGCACAAGCAAAGCTAAAATCCTCTCTACCTGCGCGAAATTCAAGAATTTTATCGCTCAAACAAAGCGAAATTCTATCCGCTCACAAGAGACCTAAAATTTCATTCGCGCCACAAAATTTTAAAATTTCCGCAAAAATCAAGCCGCTTATCTGCAAATTTAAAATTCCGCTTATCTACAAAGCTTCGCGT
>CAUSBF010000136.1:0-5107 GCA_963529595.1 uncultured Campylobacter sp. | reverse complement strand
CATCAGCTCTCGCACCTGCGCGCCGAGGCGCTTCAAATCCTCGCCGAAGAAGCTGTCCGTGCCGATCGTGATCTTAAAGCCGTTGTAATTTTTAGGATTGTGCGAGCCGGTGATCATTACGTTTGCGTCAAATTTATGCGTAAATACGCTAAAATAGCCCACCGGCGTCGGCAGCAAGCCGATATTATAAACTCGCAGTCCGGCAAAATTTAGCCCGCTTACGAAATAGCCGAAAAGCTCACCCGCGCTAAGACGGGCATCGTATCCCACGCTAACGCGCTCAAGCCCCAGATTTGCGATATGTTTGCCAAGCGCGAAGCCGATCGCCTTTACGCTGCGCTCGTTTAGCTCCTCGCCCACGATACCGCGAATATCGTATTCTCTAAAGATATCTTCGATCATAAAATTCCTTTAAATTTAAATCGCGGTATTTTATAAAAACTTGCTTAATATTTATATTATAAATGATAAAATCGCCGCTAAAATTCCAAAGGATGGTTATGAAAAAATTTATTCTAGCAGCGATTTTAGCGGCTTTTGCTTTTGCGGGCGATTACGAGCTTGTAGGCAGCGTAAATACTTCGTTTAGAATTTTTGGCAAAGACGATCGCATCGAAGTTATCGCGGTTAAAGATCCTAAGGTTGATGGAGTGACCTGCTACGTCTCTTACGCCAAAAAAGGCGGTGCCAAAGAGATCATCGGCGTGGAGGAGGACCGCTCCGAAGCCTCTGTTTCGTGCGTGCAGACAGCGCCTAAAATCATCATCAAAGAGGAGCTGAAAAAAGAGGATATTTTTGAAAAACGCAGCTCGTTAATTTTCAAAAAGACCCACGTAGTTAGGCTTTACGACGCGGTGCAGGGCTCGCTAATCTATTTGGTTTATTCAGACAAAGTGATCGACGGCTCGCCCAATAACTCGATCTCGGCTATCCCATGCCACCAAGCTGTGGGCGACGTATGCGAGCTCGCATATACCCAAGGCAAAAAATAATAATAAGGAATTCCGCAAAGATAAAATTTTATCTTTGCGGAATTCTAAATTAGAAATTACACGATGAGATGGCGCACGAAATTTAATAGAATTCCGCAGCATTTTATAAAATTTATCCGCACCGTTAAATTCCTAAGCGAATGCCCAAGGCGAGAATTTTACCGCTTTATCAAAGCATCTTAACGCATATTCGCGCTACGCTAGCAGGCGTGCGCTTGCAAGTCGTAAAATGAAAAATTAAGCAATTTTTGCTAAAATCTCGCGATTTTGAAAACCCTCGTAAATCTAAAGGAAATCAATGAAGACATTTTTTAGTATGGAGTGCGCGTCAGTGATGCTACTGATTTTGGCGCTAGCCTGTGCGATCGCCACTTTCGTAGAGACCGCTTACGGTACGGAAGTAGCTTGGGCGATGGTTTATTCTACTGCGTGGTTTGGCGCGCTGATGGTTCTTTTGGGAGTAAATTTAACCTACAATATCTATCGCTACCGCATGATTAAGCTTCGCACGCTGCCTGCGCTAATCTTTCACGCGAGCTTTTTATTTATGCTTGCTGGAGCGATTTTGACTAGATATTTTGGCTTTGAGGGCAATATCCATATAAGAGAGGGCGGCGAGAGCTCGATCGTAACGACTAAAGACGAGGTCGTTCAGCTTCTTACTTTAGGCAGTGACGGCGAGTTTATATCTGCTGACGAGAGCAAATTTTTAAACGGCGCAGGACGGATGAACTTCGATCTCAATCTAGACGTAGAGGGCAGGATCGCAAATTTAAAATTTAAAGAGCTCGTAGAACACGGCGAGCTAAAATGGGTGCAAGATCCGACCGGACAGGCTCCTGCGCGCGTGGAGCTATTATTTTCAAACAATGTCGGCAGCCAAAATGTCTCCTTGCAATCAGGCGAAAGCATGGATATAGGCGAGCTTAGTATCACTTTTAACGCAGAGCCTAAAAATAAGAATTTCATCTACATAAAATCCAAAGACGGCAAATTCTATCTAAACTCAAGTCTTGATATAAACGCCACTAAAATGGCTGATATGAGCACTGTGCCGCTTAAGAAAAACGAGGATAATCCGCTAGGCAATCTCTTGCTTTATAGCTTCGACGGGATAAATTTCGCTCCCGTTAGCCTACTTAGCTCCGCGCTCGAGAAATTCGTCCCGGTAGCTGCGAATTTACCGGGTGAGCCCGGCGTAGTAGCTACGCTAAGCTTTGCGGGGCAGAGTCGCGAAATCTACGTCCCTAGGGATTCGCATGGCGCTAGCTACAAGGTGGGAGATAAGAATTTCATCGTAGCCCTGGCGCCAAAGATGCTTCATCTGCCTTTTAAAATCTCGCTTCGCGACTTTGTGATGGATCGCTATCCAGGCACCAATTCGCCCTCCGGATATAAAAGCGAAATCACGCTAAAAGACGGCAATTCGAGCTTTGATTATGATATTTTTATGAATCACGTGCTCGATTACGGCGGATACCGATTTTTCCAAAGCTCATACGACACGGATGAGCGCGGCACCGTGCTTTCGGTCAATAAAGACCCCGGCAAAGTTCCAACTTACATCGGTTATTTTTTGCTTTGCGTGGGGATGTTTTTTAACTTTTTCAACCGAGGCTCGCGCTTTTTCAAGCTCTCGCGCTTAATCAGCGAAAATACGCATCTTGCTCGAGAAAAAGATGTAAATTCTAAAAATTCCGCGTCTAGCTCGGTGCCCGCAAGCTCCGCAGAAAGCTCTGTATCAAAACGCACCAAAAAAACGCGACGCGGCACTAAAGGCGCGGCATTGGCATTAGTAGGCGCGTTGGCTTTGAGTTTGGCTGCATTGTATCCTAGCGCAGCAAATGCCGAACGAAACTCCACGATTCAAAATTCTATTTCGCAAAGTTCCGCCTCAAATGCAGCTGCACAAAATTCAGCGCCGCAAAGCCCTGCTATCGTGCAAAATTCTACTTCGCAAAATTCCGCGCCGAATTCCACCGCTGAAAATTCCAATCAAAGTTCCGCTTCGCAAGAATCTGCGGCGGAGCAAGACTCCGTTCCGCCGCATAATTTTTCTACTATGGGAGGCGAACTGGCCGTGCCGAAATTTGATCCTAAATTTAGCGAGGATCTAGCAAGCCTCGTAATTCAGGGATTTGATGGGCGAATGGAGCCTTTTGATACCGTTTCTAGGGAGCTTTTAAATAAAATTTACCGCGCCGACGACTACAAGGCGCCAAATGGCGAAATTTTAAACCATAACGCCGCTGCGCTTTCTTTTATGCTAAATCAAAGCTACTGGAGGCGTGCGCCGATCATCAAGGTTAGCGAGCCGGAGCTTAAGAAAATTCTAGGTATGGATGAGAAGCAAAGCCACGCTAGCATGATGGATTTTTTTGAATTTAAAGGCGGCGAGAGTTATTACAAGCTCGATAAAATGGTCGAAGAGATCAACCGCAAGCCTTTGGGCAATCGCGGTGTGCTAGATAAAGAGATCATCAAGGTAAATGAACGCGTAAACGTCTTTTACTCGGCGTTTATGGGGGATTATTTTAGAATTATTCCGGTTAAGAACGCTAAAAATAACGAGTGGCTTTCGCCGCTATATCTAGGCGATGTGCTGGATCAAAAAGAATCTGCTGAAGTTAAAAAGATGATGGGAATATTCGTTTCGTCCGTGGTCTATGCCCAAGAAAGCGGGGATTGGAGCGGCGCAGAAAAGATGCTAAGCTACGTCAAAAAATACCAGGCGCAAAACGGCGCAAATTTAATGCCTAGCGAAAGCGCGATAAAATATGAAATTTTATTTAATAAGGCTAAAATTTTTTCTCGCCTCTTTCCGATCTACACTATCTCGGGATTTTTGCTTCTGATCTTTATCTTTTTGCGGATGATGAAGCCCGCTCTTCGCTTAGGCGGCGCGTTTAAGCTAGTTTACGTCGTAAATATCATTGCTTTCATCGCGCATACCGCAGGTCTTGCGCTACGCGGCTACGTCTCGGGGCACGCGCCGTGGAGCAACTCCTACGAATCGCTCATCTACATCGCGTGGGCGCTGTCGCTAAGCGGAATATTTTTCTCGCGCAAATCCGCTATTTCGCTGGCGCTAACGTCGATAATGGCTGGCATCACGCTGATGGTGGCGCATCTTAACGACATCGATCCGCAGATCACTAATCTCCAGCCGGTTCTAAAATCGCACTGGCTTACGATCCACGTCTCGGTAATCACCGCGAGCTACGGATTTTTAGGCCTTTGCATGCTGCTTGGAATTTTCACCCTCGTGATGTTTCTGTTTGACAAGAAAAACCCCGAGATTGCGCGCAACATCACGGAGGCTACGCATATCAACGAAATGTCGATGATCCTAGGGCTTTGCTTGCTGACGGTGGGCAACTTCCTAGGCGGCGTGTGGGCTAACGAAAGCTGGGGGCGCTACTGGGGCTGGGATCCGAAGGAGACCTGGGCGCTCATTACGATTCTGATCTACGCTGCGGTCGTGCATTTTAGGTTTATGCCTAAGCTCAATAATCAGTTCGCCTTTGCCGTAGCCTCGATGTTTGCGTATTTTAGCGTCATAATGACCTATTTCGGCGTAAATTTCTATCTAAGCGGCATGCACTCATATGCTAGCGGCGAGCGTATCCCCGTGCCCGGCTGGGCGTACGTGATGGTCGCTTCGATGGTGGCTCTTGCGATCGCGGCGTATTTCCGCTCGGGCAAATCAGCTAGGCTTTAGATAGACGGGCTCAAATTTTAGAATAATAATTTTGAAATTTCGCCCAGATTTTGCAGCTTGCCGAGGCTTTAGGGATTTATGAAATTTATCTTTAAATTTTGGCTAGGCTTTGAAATCCCGCAGAATTTTATAGAATTTTACGGCTCGCGATTGCGCTAAATTTTAAAATTTTGCATCGCGACAGGACTTTGATGCTTAAAATTTTTAAGGCGTCGTAAAATTCTAATGATTTAGAATTTGCACCGCTATGGGATTTTAATGTTTTAAATTTTACTTCTAGCGGAATTTTTTCATGCGACAGAAGTGCGACGTAATTTAGAATTTTAAAATTTCAGCTAGCGCGCTAGCGTAAAATTCTGCCCTACTGCCGCCATAACCGAGCAGTGAAATTTTA
>CAUSBF010000135.1:0-5129 GCA_963529595.1 uncultured Campylobacter sp. | reverse complement strand
ATCACCGCGCGTATGCAAGTTTGAAATTTAGGGGCGAAGTGGGGATTTAAAATTTAGCGAATTTGAAAAATTTTAAATCCCAAGATTTTAGTTATACAAGCCACCTGCGATAAATTTTATATTTTAATTCCTAGCTCTACGCTTTTATAGCAAGTCATAAATTCCATCTAAAAGGAAGTATTTTTTATCCGCCGTACCGCGGTAAAAAGGCTCGAAAGTGTCCTGATAAGCCTTTTTGAAAAAGCCCTCTTTGCTTAGCTTGACAAGCTCTGCGTTAATGAAATCAAGTAGCTCCTTATTTCCTTTTTGCACTCCGATACCGATGAAATCGGGTTTGCCGAAGTTTTGAAACGGCACTTCGAGTGTATCGTCTACGACGGCGTAGGCTAGCACCGTGATATTTAGATTGACGTATCCGTCGGCTTTGCCGTCACGGATCATCGCGTAGCATTCGCTTGTGTTTTTGCAGTAGCTTACGTTGCTAAATTTCTCTTTTTTGAGGTAATTATCTACAGTCGTGCCCTCTTCGGTTATGAGCCTCATATCGCGCAAACGCGATATATCTTTGATGGCGTCCGCTTTGCGAGTTAGTACGCCGAGATTGGTCGAAAAATACGGCATCGAGAAGTCTACATGATTTTTGCGCGCCGAATCGATGACGAAGGTAGCTGCGACCATATCAACTTTATTATTGACTAGATACGAGACGCGATCGGTGGCGCTTAGAGAGACGAACTGCACTTCGCCTTGTTTGGCACCGAAAATCGCCTTTGCGATCGCATTGGCAAGCTCGATCTCAAAGCCTTCAAATTTACCACCGCTAATCTCGCTAAAAGGCGGTCTGCCGTCTCTGACGCCTACTCTAATGACGCCGCTATTTCTGATCTCTTGCAGCGTGTTTGCAAAAAGCCCCGCACAAAGCAAGATCAAAGTAAAAAGTAGTTTCATTTGCTGCTCCTTTGTTTAGGTTATTTACAGCTAATTCTAGCGAAATTAAAATCAAAAGGCGCTTTTTTGGGCTAAATTTATTTGCCGTTTGCTTTTTATGAAATTTCAAGGCGCCATTAAATTTAGCCTTAGATTTGATATAATCGTGCAAAATTTAAGCGAGGGCGATATG
The DNA here is from genome assembly GCA_963529595.1 of uncultured Campylobacter sp. Classification (GTDB taxonomy): domain Bacteria; phylum Campylobacterota; class Campylobacteria; order Campylobacterales; family Campylobacteraceae; genus Campylobacter_B. The sequence continues at coordinate 4,009 of CAUSBF010000135.1, read as the reverse complement.
AAAAATTTTATCTTTTTGTGGCTTTTACTTGTGGGCTACGCTTTTGGCGCTGCTAAGGATGACGCGAGAGTTTCTGCTTCACAGCAAGCAGAGTCAAATTTATCGCAGCCAAATTTTGAAATTTTTTACGATGAAAATGCTAGCGATGCGCAGATAGATGCGGGCTTGGATGCGCTTTTAGAATTCGCGGCGCAAAACAGGGGCAGGATCGACGAGGATTTTGGGGAGTTTAAAGATAGAATTTTTACGCCATTTATTGCAAATATGAAACTAATGCGAAGCGGAAAGCTTGATTTTACACGAATTACTCGAATACTTGCGTTTAAGCCTGATTTGAACTACAATGAAGGATATATCGGCTCGCCGTTGCAAACTGCGATTTCTTACGGCTGTCCGCTTGATTTTGGTGCGGGTATTGATGCGCCAAGCAGCGCTGATTTGGGTGCAGACGAAAAGAATTTGATAACTCCAAGCGAAAAGTTAGGACGTCGCACAATTTTAAAAAATGCGGATGTGTTGCGATTAGTGTGATTTTTGGTAGAGCACGGCGCAAATATACATGCACGCGGGTCGTTACATCTAGCCACATCGTGCGGAGATTTTGAGACGTTTTCATTACTTCTTGAGCTGGGCGCTACAGATATTAGCGGCGTGGTAAGCTCGGTTGCAGGCGGAGAGCTGCTATTTTTACGAGATGCAGGTTTTATTGTTTCGGCATATAAAAATCCGCCTGATCCACGCGCTCGTGAGTTCATAAATAGCGCGAGATTTAAAAAATTCCGCGACGGAAGGCTACGCTATGTAGAGAAAATTTTAAAATTTCAAAGCTTGCGCGAGCTACCGCAAAATGAGCTAACGGGCTTGATTAAGCTAGCCGCAGTACTGGATGATACAGACACGGTGGAGTTTTTGCTCGTTCACGGCCTTTGCAAGCAGAAAGAGCTTTGCGAGTTTCTAAAAGCGCAGGCGAAAACTTACGGCGCCGCAAAAATTTCTAAAATTTTAAGCCGTCAAAAGGGCTAAATTTTAAAATTTATACGGCTATGGCATGGCAAAGCAGATAAAATCACTATTATAATTGTGCTAGTCGCAGCCGCCCTACTTTGTTATTTAGCGCGAGCGAAAAAGCAAAATTTGTTCCGCCTAACCTACCCTCCTCCGCTTATCAAACAGCTCGCTATTAAGTTCATTCGAGATAAATTTTAATGTATTTGCCAGACAGCACGGCGGCGGAGGTAAATTTTAAAATTTAATCAATATAAAGGACAAATTTAAGTGCCATTGTTATATAATTTATCTTATTTTTAAAAAGGAGTTTGAGATGACTTTTATGGAGTCTGTTCGCACTTGTCTCAAAGAGAATTATTGCAATTTTGAGGGGCGTGCGCCACGTTCAGAGTACTGGTGGTTTGCATTATTTGCGGCACTTTTAGGAATCGTAACGTTAGTATTGGACGGCTTTTTAGGCACCTATGCCGTTACGAGTTCCGGTAGAATGATCGGTTTCATTAACTCAATCTTTTTATTGGCAATACTTTTACCTTCTATCGCCGTGGCGGTAAGGCGTCTGCACGATACCGATAGAAGCGGCTGGTTTTATCTGTTAATTTTTGTCCCGATAATAGGTCCGGTAGTATTGATCGTATTTTTTATCCAGCAAGGCACTAACGGAGGCAACCGCTTTGGAGACGATCCGTTGCGACCCGCAAGCAGAGGCTCGATTTTTTAAAGCGCACATACAGTCTTTGCAAATAAGCTAAATTTAGGGCTAATCCCATTTTGGTTTTAGCCCTTTTTACTAGGCGGTTTTGCTTAAAACAGCCTTTTATATTTAAATTTAGATCTGCCGCGTAGATTCAAATTACAAAATTTTAATTTTATTGCCCTTTAATTTCACTATTTTTTTGTCGTTTACGAGCTTTGTGATCGCCTGAGAGACGTTTTGGCGAGGCGCACCGAGCAGGCTTGCTAACGTCATTATATTAAAGGGAAGCTCCGCAATCTTATCGGCGTTTGCGATGCGATTTAGAAAATTTAAAATCCGCGTCTGGATCTTCGCAAAGACGATCTCTTTAATTAAAATCCGTTGCGAGTAGATATTTTTGATAAGTGCGTTTATGATCGAGCTTGCAAACTCGTCTCCAAGCAGCTCAAAAAGCTCCGAGATGTTGATCTGCAGCGTCTCGCAGTCGCTTAAAATTTCAAGGCTAGTATTTTTATCCAAGCAGACGTAGGCGCCGCTTTTTACGAAGCTAAAGATAAATTCTTTGCCGTTTTCGTAGCAGTTTAGCTTCGCCCTGCCGCGCAGTAGAATGATAAATTTAAACTTCTGCGCGTAGATCACGTCGCCGCGAGCGTAGCTTTCGCGCCTAAATTTGGCAATCCGCTCCCTGCTTAAAAAGTCGAATTTCTCACTGTAATCGTTATTTAGTCTATCTATCATAGCAGCTCTTTGCATAAAATTTCACGTAAATTTTACATAAAAAGGATAAATTCGTCGCAATCGCGACAAATTTAAATTTATCTTTGATTTATAATTTGCGTTAAAGACAACCTAGAAAGGATACTTTATGAGGAAAATTTTTATCTCATTTATCTGTGCGTGTTCGCTTTTCGGCGGAGAGGTAATCTCTAAAACCGCTACGATCTCGCAAGACGGCAAAGCAATCGGCGAGGCTGAAATTTTAACACCGATCGAGGTGATATCCAGCGATGGCGGCGTTACCAAGATTAAAATTAAAGGCGTCGTAAGCGAAAATTATCAGCTTCAGATCCAAAAAAATATGAAGGAGGCTGAAATTTACGCGATTTTTACAAACGAAGCCGAAGCAAATTTTAAAAAGGGTAAAAAGCTCGAGGACGATTACGGCGAGATCTGGTACGAAGCCGAGGGGATTTACGAGATCAGCTCGGATGCCGTAGCTAAGGACGCTAAGGCTCTTTATGCGGAGGCAAAGACGAACTACGAGCAGATCTGCTCGGCGTGTCACCGCCTGCATGAGCCAAAGAGCTTCACGGCAAATCAGTGGCCTGCAAATTTACAAGAGATGATCAATGCAAACTACGTAGCGCTCGAGGGCGACGAGCTAAATTTGATCATAAAATATCTACAACACAACGCAAAAAAACCTGAATGATAAAGGAGATCAGATGAAAAGGCGAGACTTTTTAAAGGCAGGGATTTTAGGCGCAAGCGCGGCTAGCGCTAGCAGGATCGAGGGGGTCACGCAGACGATTTTCGATAACAAAAAGGTATTCGGCGCAAACAGATTCGGCCCTTTTTGGCTAAATTTAAACTCGTCGCAGATCGTTTCGGTAAGCGATTTTGAGGGCGATAAATTTCCAAACACGATGAATTATAGCTTGCCCGATAATATTCAAAACGAAAACCGCGTGCTCTATCCGATGGTGCGCAAAAGTTATCTAAAGGCAAAAGGCGCGGCAAAGAGCGAACTGCGCGGCAAAGAGGAGTTTGTGCGGGTTAGCTGGGACACGGCCCTTGATCTAGCGGCGAAGGCTTTGAAAGAAAATTTCGACAAATACGGCGCCGAGGCGATCTATGGCGAGTGCTACTGGTGGGGCGGTAGCGGCAAGATCGGCTGGGGACGCACCGTAGCGCACCGAATGCTTAAAATTTTAGGCGGCTACGTAGAGGAAAGCGGCGATTATTCGACCGGCGCGGGTCTCGTCATCATGCCTCACGTGCTTGGCTCAAGCGCCGTTTACGACGCGCCTACTACGTGGAAAGCGATCGTCAAAAACGCTAAAAACGTCGTGTTTTGGGCGACTGATCCTGCGGTAACCAATCAAATTTCGTCCATTCCGCCTACGCACGACGGCTACATCGGCATGCAAGAGCTTAAAAAATCGGGCATCAAAACCTACAGCGTAAACGTGATGAGAAACGACACCGCGCGCTACTTCGGCAGCGAAGATATCATCGTGCGCCCAAACACCGACACCGCGCTCATCATCGGCATGTGCCATTATCTGTTTACGAACAACCTCT